>JADGNP010000080.1 GCA_017883425.1 Candidatus Sulfotelmatobacter sp.
TCCCCGCGCGCCACCGACACCTGCTCCCCCGTCGCCAGATTCTTCAACGCAAACGCATCCGCCTTCACTTCATTCTCACCCACAATAAGGATGTACTTCGCCCCCGCCTTGGTCGCCGCTTCAAACGATTTTTTCAGCCGGAAGCCCTCGTCTCCCAACTCGACCACCAGATCATGCCGCCGCAACTCGCGCGCCAGCCGCGCCGCCTCGCCATTCATCCCCGCCATTGGAGCCACATACACATCCGGTTTGCGCAGCACGCCCTCGGCCGTCTCTTTCAACGACATGACCAGCCGGTCTTCCCCAATCGCAAACCCAATCCCCGGAGCCGCCGGCCCGCCCAGCGCCTCAGAAAGCCCGTCATACCGCCCGCCGCCGAGGATCGCATTCTGCGCCCCCAGCGCCCCATGCGTGAACTCGAACGCCGTCCGCGTGTAGTAGTCGAGCCCGCGCACCAGCCGGCCGTTCAATGAAAATCGAACCCCTACCTTGGTCAGAATTTCCTGCACGGCCTCAAAGTGGGTGCGGCACCCTTCATCCAGAAACTGGCTGATGCGCGGCAGCGTTTCGATAATCGGTTGATCCTCCGGAACCTTGCAATCAAACACGCGCAGCGGATTGGTCACCGCCCGCCGCTGACAATCCGCACACATCGTCTCCGCCACCGGCTCCAGCGCCTTGCGCAATGCCTCATTGAAAGCCGCGCGGTCGTTAGGACAGCCCACAGAATTCAACTCGAGATTCCATCCCTCAATTCCGAGCCGGTCCAGCAACGTCGCCAGCATCTCCAGCACTTCCGCATCCCGCGCCGGAGACTCGCTCCCCGCCGACGCCGGCCCGATCGCCTCCGCCCCGATCTGATAAAACTGCCGGTACCGCCCCTTCTGCGGCCGCTCCCGCCGAAACTGCGGCCCAATATAGTAGAGCTTGTTCAGCCCGCGATCCCAAAGCTTGTGCTCAATGTAAGCGCGCACCACGCCCGCGGTATTCTCCGGACGCAGCGTCAGCGACTGCCCCTTCTCGCTGGCCGCACGCGAGCGATCCTCCCACGTGTACATCTCTTTCGCGACAATGTCGGTCTCTTCCCCCACCCCGCGCGCGAACAGCTCCGTCGACTCGAAAATCGGCGTCCGAATCTCCTGGAAGTTGTAAGCGCGGAACACATCCCGCACCGCCGCCTCCACAAAATTCCACAGCGCCGTCTCCGGCGGCAGCAAATCCCGCGTCCCTCGCACCGCCTTAATCATTCCGCTCCCAATCTTCCATTCCCGGTCCCGTAGGGACCCCTGATAGTAGCCCGCCGCTTCAGCGGCGGGTAAGCTGCCCCTTTGACCCCGTGCTGTAGGCACGGATGAAACGCACCCAATCTTCGCCTTCCTGACTTTCAGCCGTCCCTAACGGGACGGAGTTTTCTTTGCGTCACTCCTGCCCGGCGTTGAAACGCCGGGCTACTATCAGGCGTCCCTTCGGGACGCTTCGTTTTTCCTGAGGTCCGAGGTCTGAGGTCCGACATCTGGAATGGGATCTCTGACATGCAACACTCATCTCTCCCTCAAATACTCATCCTTATACCCAAGATAATTCCGCGCATATCGCAGAATCATCTCATCCTCACCCGGTCCCACCTTCCGCCGAAACTTCCCCGGAGACCCCATCCACAACGAACCCGGCTCGACCACCGTCTTCTCCGGAATCAACGTCCCCGCCGCGATAATCGATCCCGCTCCAATCCGAGCCCCATTCAAAATAATCGATCCCATTCCGATCAGGCACCGGTCCTCAATCACGCACCCATGCAACACCACCGAATGCCCCACCGTGACGTACTCGCCCAGATACACGCCCCACTGCTGCTTCATCCCGTGCAGCACGCTGTTGTCCTGCACATTGGAGTAAGCCCCAATTCGTATCTCATGGACATCCCCGCGCACCACCGCATTCATCCACACCGAAGCGTGCTCGCCCAGCACCACGTCGCCAATAATCTGCGCCGAGTCGTCCGCATAACAGGTCGCCGGAATCGTCGGCCGCACACCTTTATAGGATCGAATCATAGTTTCGGAAGGAAATTGAAAATACCACGAGAATGCTCGTCGGCGTAAGGGGCGCAATCCTCGCCCCGGAATCTAGCACGCCCCCACGAGAGAAGGTGAGTTAGGCTACTTGGTCTGGCCGCAGACGCTCTTGCTGACCAGTTCGAGGAAGCCGCCTTCGGGCTTTTTGCCGAACTGGTCGTCACGGGTGGCCTTCTTGCTGACCACGAAGCGTCCGCTCCGATCGCGGGAATAGAACCATACGGTGCTGGGAGTGGCGACGCCGGTGGTGCAGTTGAAGCGTACTCGCGCGCGCATTTCCACGAAGGGGCCGCCCTGGGGTAGTGCTGCGGGTTCCTTGTACTCCACACGGACCAGAGCGAGGCGCTGATTGCCCCTGAGAACGCGGACGGAGCTGACCGAGACCTTGTCCCCGGCTTCGGTGTAGCCGATGGTGCGCCAATCTCCGGCCGCGAACACTGCCAGGCTGGCCACGAGCACTGGCGCCAGCACGACTGCGGCAAGGATGAGGAGGGTCTTCTTCAATGCCAAGCTTCCCGAGCGGGAATGCAGCACACACTGTGGGGGAAAAGCGCGAATCTGTCAACCGGGGCGTCTATCTCGGCAGTCCGGGATTGCACGCCGTGCTATGGTTATGGGCGCGCAGTGGACTATCGGAGAGTTGGCTGCGACTGCGGAGATTCTCATGGAAACGCTTCATTCCACAATGTTTACGTCCCCTGTGGGGCCGTTGTTCCTAGCCGCGTCGGACCAGGGGTTGGTGGCCCTGGAGTTTGATGCGCGGATGCCGGGGCAGCAGACGATTCGTCCCAACCCGCGCGATCTGCGGGCGGAGGCGAAGGGCGTCCAGTTCGCGGAATCCGCCGGCGCGATGCGGGCCTATGTGCGGGAACTGGATGAGTATTTCGCGGGGAAAAGGCGCGAGTTCAGCTTCCCGCTCGATCTGCGCGGGACTGACTTTCAGCTGGCGTGCTGGCGAGCGCTGCTGGCGATTCCGTATGGCGAGACTCGCTCCTATGGCGAAATTGCACGCGCGGTGGGAAAACCGCAAGCGTTTCGCGCGGTCGGGATGGCGAACAACCGCAATCCCGTTGCGATTGTGGTTCCTTGCCATCGCGTGATCGCGTCCAACGGGACGCTGTGCGGTTACGGCGGCGGGCTCGACGTGAAGCGCAAGCTGCTGGAGTTGGAGGGCGCGCTGACGGGGACGCTGGCCGCGTAGAAATTGATGATTGCTGATTGAAAAACCCCAGGTTTTGCCTTTCAATCAACAATCAGCAATCATCAATCAGCAATTCTGTCCACGAACACTCCATTGAACACTACCGACAACTCCACCACCAGGTCCTCCACGCTGCGCAAGGCGGGGCTCTTCTATCTCGTCTTCGTGATGTTCTCCTACACCACCGGCGGGCCCTTCGGACTCGAGGACATGGTGACGACCTCGGGGCCGGGGATGACGCTGATCTACCTGCTGGTGCTGCCGTTTTTCTGGTGTATCCCGGTATCGCTGGTTTCGGCGGAACTGACCACGGCCATGCCGGTGGAAGGCGGCTTCTACCGCTGGACGCGCGCGGCCTTTGGCGACTTCTGGGGATTTCTGGCCGGCTGGTGGAACTGGACCGCGTCGTTTCTGCTGGGCGGCGCGTATGCGGTGTTGTTCACGGATTATCTGGTGTACTACTTTCCGAAGATGACGTGGTGGGAGCACTACCTCGTCTCGGTGGCGTTGATCGCGGTGCTGACATGGATCAACGTGCGCGGCATTCAGATGGTGGGGCAGGTCGCGACGGCGCTGGAAATTTTCATCTTTGTTCCGGTGATGACGATGATCGTCATCGCTCTGGCCCACTGGCACCACAATCCGTTCACCCCGTGGGTGCCTCCGGGTCAGGCGACGTTCAAGGTGTTCGGCGTGGGGCTGGCGCTGGGGTTGTGGCTGTACTCAGGGTACGAACAACTCTCGACGGTGGCGCAGGAGGTCGAGAACCCGCAACGCGCTTATCCACGGGCGTTGGCGGTGGTTGTGCCGTTGTCGATTGCAGCGTATTTTCTGCCGACGTTGGCCGGCCTGGCAGCGGCGGGCAACTGGGAGAAATGGCATACGGGATTTTTTTCCGACGCGGCGCGGATCATTGGAGGGCCGTGGCTGGGCACGTGGATGACGCTGGCCGCGATGGTGGGCAACGTTGCACTGCTGAACAGCACGGTGCTGACAACGACCCGCATGCCGTTTGCCATGGCGGAAGATGGGTATTTGCCGCAGGCACTCACCCGGAAGCACGCGCGCTACGGGACGCCTTGGTTGGCCATTGTCGTGTCGGCGGTGATCTACGGGCTGCTGGCGTGGCAGAGTTTGGCGGAACTGATCTCGGTGTACATCTGGCTGCGATCCGCAACGACGGTGTTGACGGTGCTCTCGGCATGGAAGCTGCGGCGCACCCAGCCGGAACTCAAGCGCTCCTTCACCATTCCCGGCGGCCGCGTGGGATTGGTCTACGTGGTGGGCGCGCCGGTGGTGATGGCCCTGGTCGCGCTGTTGGGCAGCGACCGCTTCGGGATGATCGGCGGGGCGATTGCGATTGCCGTTGGGCCGTTGGTGTATGCGATGGTCAGACGCTGGCATTCAGCCAGCGCGGGTGCGAACTAATTCGGTTCCCTATGTGGGGACAGCCGCATGTGGGGACAGCCGCCCTCGGCTGTCCGTCGAGCGAAGCTCGACAGCTTTGGCGGCCTGAACCATCACCGGCTCCAACGATGTTGCACAAGCATCGCACTAGATATACAATTAGTGATGTATATCAATGGAGGTCGCATGCAAGTCGCGAAGTGGGGAAACAGCTTGGCCGTGCGCCTGCCCGCTGCGGTGGTCGAAGCGCTCGAACTGAAAGAGGGTGATCAGATCGAGATTCGAATCGCCCATGGCCGGGCCTTCGAGGTGAGCCGCGATCAGAGCCGAGAGCGGGCACTGGCCCGCCTGCGCAAACTGCGGCGGCCGCTGCCTCCGGGGTTCGTCTTCGACCGAGACGATGCGAATGCCAGGTAAGGCGTTCTTTGATACGAACGTCCTGATCTATGCCATCGCTCAGAACGATCCGCGCGGCCCGCGTGCGGAGGCACTCTTAGCGGCCGGCGGCGTAGTTGGCGTACAGGTCTTGAACGAGTTCGTCTCCGTGGCCCGCCGCAAGATGCACATGCCTTGGAAGGATGTGACCGAGGCGCTGGATGCGATCCGGGTGCTCTGCTCGTCGCCAGTTCCCATCACGATCTCTACGCACCAGACGGCGCTAAGGATCACCGAGAAGCAGGCCTTCGAAATCTATGATGCGCTGGTCGTCGCCGCGGCGTTGGAGGCTGGGTGCGCAACGCTTTATTCCGAGGACCTGCAACACGGGCAGGTCATCGACGGCAAGCTGACGATCCGAAATCCGTTCCGGTGATTCGGAGGCGCGGGTTGCAGAGACTAGAGCCTGCGCCCAACCGCAAGCTGGCCAGCCAGAAGAAACGTCTTCGGATACTTGCCTTCGCCGCAGAGCTTGAACGAGCCGAAATCTTTGTGCCAGGGTCCTGCTGGCACATCCGGCTTAGCTTCCATCCACAGACGGAGTTGGTTCAGGTCCTGCAAGCTGATGTTGCGGTCGTGCATGCGCTCGACCAAGTGGTCGCGGAGCGCGGACGGGAGGCGGGACCAGGTCTCGATCTGCGGCATTCATTCACCGAAGATGAAGCGCCCCATCTCATCGCCCAGCTGCTTTACTTCTTTCGGATCGGCCGCTGCCCGAAAGCGTTCCGCCAGAGCGAAAAAAGCTTTCTCTTTTTCCTTCTGTGCTTCCAGCCCCTGCTCGACCAGTTCGACCAGCACGCGATTGTCGCTGAGACGCCTTTTCTTGGCGATACGCTCGACCTGCTCGGCCAACCGCGTGGGCAGGGTTACACTCCTTCGAACCTGTTTGGTGGGTGCCATAGCACCATTATACACCGTTATGGTGCTTTCTTGCGCAGAAGCCATTCAGCTCACCCAATCCAAAAACTTGTACCACGCCCCCGCAAACGGCAGAAACCACGGCTTGCCGTTGTACAACCCCAACGGCGCTCCCGGGAACATGATGCCGACGAACGGATTCTCCGGCTTGTCCCCGGCCATCAGTTCGGCGATCTTCTGGCCTTGATACGTCGCCATGGCGACGCCGTGTCCGGCATAGCCAACGGCGTAGTACATGCCGTCGAGTTGGCCGGCGTGGGGCATGATGTCGAAGGCGAAGTCGAGCGTGCCTCCCCAGACGTAGTCAATCTTGGCGTCGCTGAGCTGGGGATAAACGTCGATCATGCCGCGGCGCAGGATGTCGGCGCTTTGGCGGACCGTCTGATCGGTCTCGGGAAAGAATGCGGCGCGGCCGCCGAACAGCATGCGGCGGTCGGGGGTGAGGCGGTAGTAGTAGAGATAGTTTTTCGAGTCGTAAATCATGCGGTTGCGCGGGCTGAGTTCGTGCGCCAGCGCTTCGGGAAGGACTTCCGTGGTGATGATGAACGACCCGATCGGGATGAGCTTCTTCTGCAGAGCAGGCGTCGCTTTGCCCGTGTATCCGCTGGTGCCGACGAAGACTTCGTGTGCCCAGAGCGGGCCGCGGGAGGTTGTCACCTTCCATCCCGGTTCGCCCTGCCGCGAGTCGCGTTGAATGGCCTCGACGCGAGCATGCTCGAAGATCTCGGCTCCGGCTTTCACGGCGGCGCGGGCGAGTCCGACGACGTAGCGCGCAGGATTGGCTCCCGCGCTGACTTCATCGACCATGCCCCCGTAGTAAATGTTGGAACCGATCTCGGCACCCAGTTCGTGCTTCTGCACCACACGCAGCGTGTGGTTGAACTCGCGGGCGATGACTTCGGCCTGGCGGGCGTAGTCGTCGAAGTGCTTCTGCTTGCACGCGACTTCCAGATGTCCGCAGCGCGAGAAGTCGCAGTCAATGGCTTCGTCGCGGACGATCTGCTCGACGCAGTCCATGGAGGCGAGAGAAGCGGCGTACATGCGCTGGGTCCGTTCCCGTCCGTACATGGAAATGAGTTTATTGACGCCCAACTTCATCCCGGTGAGGACCATCCCGCCATTGCGGGAACTGGCGCCCCAGCCGATGGTTTCGGACTCCAGCACGGCAACCTTTGCGCCGCGTTTGGCGAGCGTGCGGGCGGCGGAGAGTCCGGTGAAGCCTGCCCCGATCACGGCTACATCGACTACTTCCGGGATAGGGCGGGACGCGTCAACCGTGGGGAATTCGGTGGTGGTGAGCCAGTAATTGTGTTCTTGCAGGGGCATAGGGTGCGGATCCGACCAGCAACCAACCCTTCGCCACAGAGGCCACAGAAGAATGCAGGCCAGGCCAATGGGTTGGGGGGCGACCGAGCATTTTAGCAGCGCGCGCTTCCAGCGGTACATGTACTAGCGGTGTCAGAATCGCGGACCTTGCGGCCCCCACGGTAATCTTGCCGTAGTTACTGGTTACCCCTAATCTGAAGGAGCATGGTCCTTCGCTGCCTTTTGTTTTCCTCGGACGAGGGGACGGCTGCGCCTATTCTTCAGGTGCTGGCTGGTCTCGGCGTGGAGGCGGAGCACTGCTCCGAGGCGGTGGCCACGGTCGAGAAGGTCACCCATCAGAATTTTCAGATCGTCATTATTGATTGGGATAAGCAGCCGGAAGCTGCACTGCTTCTGACCGCAGCCCGCGAACGCAAAGCCGCCGAACGGCCGCTTACCCTGGCCATGGTGAGCAATGACGTCAGCGTTCCGCAGGCGCTGCAGGCGGGCGCGAACTCGATCTTGCGCAAGCCGCTTCTGGTCAACCAGGTCAGAGATACTTTGACTACAGCGCGCGATTTGCTGCGCGCCAAGCAGGAATCGGCGGCAACCGCGGCGCAAGCGGCGGCGGCAGGGGCGTCTGCGGGTTCGGTGTCAACGCTCCCGGCCAGCGTGGAACCGGGAAAAGAAAGGACTCTGCGGGCGGGAGAGTTCCTGCAGTCTGCGCCTCCGGCCCCCGGCAAGCAGTTCGAAACAGAGTCAGATGGGCATGCGGCGCTGGAGCCATCGTCGGTCGAGCCCATCGATCCCCTGAAGGATTTGGAACCGATGGCCGCTTCGGTGGCAGAAGAGAAGCCAGCTCCAGCTCCGCCACCTCGGCCGAGCGAGCGCCGAGGCTTGGAGTGGTACTTAAAAACGCGGGCGGCGACGTTGCCCCCGATTCCAGCGCAAGCATCCGCGCCTCCCGCGCCCGCGAAACCCGAATTAATCGGCTTCGACCAGACCCCTTCGCACTCCCCGGTACCTCCGGCGAATGCGGACGAGTTGGCGCGACGGTCCGCTCCCGAAGCGGCCCCGAATCAGCCCAGCGTCCAGGAGCAGAAGCGCGAGCAGAAGAAAGAAGCGGAGCTCTTCGCCTATATGGCGGGAGAGAGCAGCGAACCCAAGGAAGCTTCCCGGTCACGGTTCCGGCTGGGCGCGCGGGCAATCTTCGGCGCGCTGGTTCTGGCCAGCTGCGCGATTTTGGCTGCGCCGCAGGCGCCATGGCATCCCAAGCTGCTGGTGGCATGGGCACGCGGGCGGCAGACCGTGCATGCCTGGCTTAATCCGCAACTGGTCACCACGCCGCAGGCACCCGTTTCTCACGAAGACTTCGGCCGCGCCGGGGATGAATACAAGTTACCGGTCGCCGAGAATATTCCGGATGCCACGACGGATCCTTCTCAGATTCAGGTGTTGCCGGTGATCGATCCGACCGTGAAGAAGCCGAATAGCTTAGGTGGCAATGCGATGCAGCCTCCGGCACCGGGGGACCCAGCGGGCACGACTCCGAGCGATCAGACGCCGCCTTCCGAAACCCAGCCCTCCGCAACCCAGGTCCCGGAAAAACAGCCTTCCCCATCCTCTCCGGAGACGGCACCGCCGGCCAGTGGGACGGGTGCTGCTGGCGGAACTTTTGCATCTCCCGGTTCGACGATCGCCGCTCCCGCCGCCAGCGTGCCGCCGCATTCGGATACGCCCGCGGTGGTGTCTCCGCCGGTTGCTTCTGTGCCAGTGCGACCTACGCCGCCGAAGAATCAGGAACCGCACTACGTCTCTGCTCCGGGCAATGTTCCCTCGAGCCTGAAGTCGCAAATGGCCTCGATGACTCCCGACGCCAGTGGCAACAAGCCGGTGGAGGCTGCCATGCCCTCGATTGAGCCGGTCGCTGTTCCCGAAGCCACGGAGCGTGCGCTGCTCACCGAGCAGTCGGCCCTCGCCTATCCCGCCAACGCCAAGGGGCAGCAGGGGACGGTCGTCCTCCAGGTCCTGATTGGCCGCGACGGTACGGTGCACGACGCCAAGTTCCTGCAGGGATCGCTGGCGTTTGCACGAACCGCGATCGACGGCGTGAAGCAATGGAAATTCAAGCCCTATACCATGAACGGGCGGCCGGTGTCGGTCCAGACCCTGCTGACGATCAGCTTCAAGCCAACTCCGTGAAAGTAAGTGGTTTGTTCTGTTGAGGACGGCGGGGCAACGGCTCCGCGCCAAATTCCGGCCGAAACGATTTCCGAGGACACATCCCGGTTTCGTCCGTCTGTTGATGAGCCCCCCAGCCCCCGCGTTACCGAAGAGGCTCAAATCAAGCAGCCGGGGGATCGAAATCCGCATCTATCGAGATATAATGAAAGCAGTTTCTCAGGAAGTAGTTCCTTCCAGAAGAAGACCAAAACAGATGTCCATGAAAACCAAAGCAGCGATTCTCGTCACCTCCTTTGCCGTATTACTGTTCGTCGTTGTGGGTTCGATGGGAGGCGTGCACGCCTCCTCGAACGACGGCTCTTACCGTCAACTGCAGGTCTACAGCGAAGTGCTCTCGCGCGTGCGCAGTGAGTACGTGGAAGAGCCGAACATTCCCAAGGTGACGGACGGCGCGCTCCATGGACTTCTGGAGTCGCTCGATTCCAACTCCAGCTACATGTCAGCCGACGCCTACAAGGCGTACAAGAACCACAAGTCGGAATCCAAGGGCGGCATTGGCGCCGTGGTGTCGAAGCGCTTTGGTTACGCTGCGGTCGTCGCCGTATTGCCGGGGTCCCCGGCCGAGAAGGCGGGGATCGAGCAGACGGATATCTTCGAATCGATTGAAGGGCTAAGCACGCGGGAAATGTCGCTGCCCGAGATTCGCAGCCTGCTTGCCGGCACGCCGGGATCCACCCTGAATGTTGCCGTGGTCCGTGCGCGGAAAGCAGAACCGCAGAAGGTTGTGATTACGCGCGACGTGGTGAACATTCCTCCGGTCGCCGACAAGATGATGGACGACGGCATCGCCTACGTGAAAGTCGAAGCCCTGACCAAGGGCAAGACGCAGGAGATTGCGTCGAAGATCAAGTCCCTGGAGAAGTCGGGAGCGAAGAAGGTTCTGCTCGATCTCCGAAACTGCGCCGAGGGAGACGAGAGCGAGGGCGTGGCGGCGGCGAATCTGTTCCTCAATCACGGCACGATCACTTACTTGCAGGGACAGAAATTTCCGCGCCAGGCGTTCAATGCCGATCCGGCGAAGGCGATCACGACTCTTCCGGTTGCGGTTCTGGTAAACCGGGGAACTTCGGGCGCTGCCGAGATTGTTGCGGCCGCGATTCTGGAGAACGCGCGCGGCGACGTGGTCGGCGACAAAACCTTTGGCGACGGGTCAGTGCAGAAGACCATTGACCTGCCCGATGGTGGTGCGTTGATCCTCTCCGTGGCCAAGTACTACTCGCCCAGCGGGAAAGCCATTCAAGACGTGGCGATCACGCCCAACGTGCTGGTGGCCGATGTCGCCGACGATTCTGTCGGTCCGGACGATGAGGATACTTCCGCCGCTCCGGATCGGGAAGCCAAGCCCAAGAACACGGTGGATGATCAGTTGAACAAGGCCGTGGAAGTGTTGAAGAGCCGGGCCAGCTAAATCCGGGCTTTACAGTTTGCCGAAAAACTCGCTTTTGGGTGGCGTAGCGCTTTCAGCTCTGCGATAAACCGATTCGTATCAGGGCATCGCTTCAGCTGTACAGATCTAGCGAGAAGCCGTGAGCTATTCATTCCGTCGCTGAAGTATGGTCGTGCACGATCTTCCATCCTTCGGGAAACTTGCGAAACACCAGCGTGAACAGACCGTTAGGAGTCTTCCCATCCGGCATGGTCAAATGCCATGCGCCGCGGACGAATGCCGCGTCCGGCCCCAACATCTCGATGCGCAACCCGGAGAATTCGAGCATCCCCATCTCATGCCCCGGACTCGCATAGGTTGTTCGATAGCGATCCAGCGTTGCCTGCCAGCCACTGGTCTGCTTGGCGCCAGAGAAGAAAGTCAGTTCCGCGGAGTTCCAGTAGCCCGCCATGAAGCCGTCGAGGTCGTGATGGTTCCAGGCCTCCTGCTGGGTGCGCAGGACGTGCTCGACAGCAGACTTATGATCGTCAGGGGCCGCGTCCTTCTGCGATATTTGCGCGGCTGCGAAGACAGCGATCAAGAGAAAAACAATTGGCAAACTTCTGAGAGCGTACTTACGCATGATGTCCTCCGAAATTGTGATACCGCCGCGAAAATAAAAGCGACGGCCCCCCGGCGGCGGCCGCATGCGTGGGCGAGACGCCCACGCGACAGCCGGCAGGATGCCGGCGCTACGCTTAGTGCGATTCTTCTGTCGCCGGGGCCGCGTCCGGAGTATCTACTTTCTGGGCGACCGCATGCGGCACCAGCGGCGGTGGCTGAAAGTCTCCTGGATCTTTGTCCGCCATCGCCACGGTCATGAAATTCATCCAGATGGGTAACGCTGCATGCGCCCCCGTTTCTTTGGCGCCCAAAGATTTCTTCTCGTCGTAGCCCACCCAGACTCCGCAAGTCATGGTCGGAGAGAATCCCATAAACCACGCGTCGGTAAAATCGTTGGTCGTGCCGGTCTTGCCCGCCGCCGGAAAAGGCAGCTTCGCGGCCGCAACTGCCGTGCCGTGCAGCACCACTTCCCGCAACATCGAAGTCATGATGCGGGCCGTGCGCTCACTGATCACGTCCTTTACGTCGGGAAAATCTTCCTCCAGAACCCGCCCCTCGTAGTCGGTCACGCGCGTGATGTAGCGCGGTATCACGCGCACGCCGTCGTTGGGAAAGACGCTATACGCCGATGTCTGCTCGATCAGCGCAATTTCCGCCGACCCCAGCGCCACCGGCAAGTACGGCGGCAGCTTTGCCGTGATGCCAAAGCGGCCGGCGTACTCGATCACGCTCTTGATGCCAACTTTGTTCGCCAGCTTCAGCGCCGGAATGTTGCGGGATTGCGCCAGGGCACGCCGCAGCGTAATGACGCCTTCAAATTTTTCGTCGTAGTTGTGCGGAGAGTACGGCCCGGAGGAAGTCTCAAAGCTGACCGGCTCATCGAGAATCGTATCGTCCGGACTGGCGCCTCCGTCGATGATCGTGGTGTACACATAAGGCTTGAACGAAGACCCCACCTGCCGCATGGCCTGGGTGGCGCGGTCAAACTTCGATTCGTTGAAATCGCGCCCGCCCACCATCGCCTTGATTCCTCCGGTGGCGTTGTCGATCGCCAGCAGCGACCCCTGCACCCCCGAATCCTGCTCCAGGCTGACGCGCGCCGCGCCGTTGCTGCCGAGCGACAGAATCTTGACGTAGCCGATGTCCCCGGTTTTGAGAATGTCTGCCAGTTTGTGCTGCGTCCAGGCAACGTCGCCCTGTCCGAGAGCGGCGGTGTATCGGCCAAATTTCAGCGTGGCGATACCAGTCCCCGCAGAGGTCACCAGCGCGTGGACATACCCGTTCACCTCAGGCTCGTCGTCCCAGTCGGGATGAAAATACTTGCCGAGAACCACACCGTCGGCCACGACGTTTTCCAGGTGGTCCTTCCAGCCGTGCCGCCGTTCATAGGCAGCCAGGCCGTCGAGCACCGACTGGTTGGCGGCTCTCTGCAACTCCACATCGAGCGAGGTGTAAACTTTCAGGCCGCCCTCGTGAACCTGGTCGGTTCCGTACTTGCCCTCAAGGTAGCGGCGGATCTCCTCCACAAAGTAAGGCGCCAGCGAATTCGGATCATGCGCCAGATGCAGCACCAGCGGCACGGATCGAGCGTCGGCCGCCTGCGCCGCCGTAATCTTGCCATCTTCCAGCATGGCATTGATCACCAGATTTCGCCGCTTCTGCGCGCGGTCCGGATGGTTGATCGGGGAATACACCGCCGGCCCCTTGGGCAAACCCGCCAGCAAGGCCGCTTCTTCCAGAGTCAACTTCTTCGCCGGCTTGCTGAAGTAGAACTCCGACGCCGCCTCGAACCCGTACACGCCGTGGCCCAGAAAAATCTGGTTGGCATACAGCGTGAAGATCTGCGGCTTGGTGAAGCGCCGCTCGATCTGGATGGCCAGCATCGCCTCCTGCACCTTGCGCTGCCATCTTCGGTCCGGCGACAGGAAGAGATTGCGGGCGAGCTGCATGGTCAGCGTCGACGCTCCTTGCACCTTACCGCCCGATTCGATGTCGCGATAAGCCGCTCCCACGATGCGCAAGAGATTAATGCCGGAGTGCCGGTAGAAATCTTTGTCTTCGATGGAGACCAGCGCATCGCGTAATACCGGGGGGAAATCGTCGTAGCCCACCACCACGCGCCGCTGCAGCGCGAACGAGCCAATCACCCGCCCGTGATCGTCATAGAGTTCTGTGATGGAGCTGGGCCGGTAAGCTTCCAGCGCGTCGACCTGCGGCAGGTCGGTCGTATACACCAGCAGCAGCCCAGCGGTCGCTCCCACCAGCACTGCCACCAGCACGAGCAGACCGAACAGCACACGGCCGACCAGCCTGCGCCCGCCGATTTCCACCGGCGGAAGAGTTTCGTAGAGAGACTTCATCAGGGGACGAGGTCAGGATAGCATTTTGTGGGGCTTTCGCTGGTTACGGGCTGACTAAACAGTTTGGTAAAAAACTCAGTTCCTGGGGAGTGGTCGTGCTCACCAACATGGAGGATACCGACCCCGGCAAACTAGCTCGGGAGATCCTGAAGGTGCTGGTGGGCACGACGGGAGACGCGCTGAAGAAATGAGGCCCGTGCAGGCTCCAGTCAAACCGCTCTATTTTGCAATCCCCCGCTGCGAACGTCACTGATCAAATCAGGCGATAGCCCAACCCAATCAATGACCTAGGGCGATACTGCCGTCCAAATGTGTAGAGGTTATCCGCGAGGGATCACCGGTAGCGGTGCAGTTTGGATCCTTGGGCCGTGTTTTGAAGGCGTCATCCCGAACCCGGCGCAGTTCAGCCGGGTGAGGGATCTAGCGTGGGAGCGTCCCAAAAGCGCTGCCGGTCTGCGCGCGAGATCCTTCCCTCCGCCTGAAGAACGGCTACGGTCAGGATGACTCCCCATAGGAAGGGGGA
>JADGNP010000486.1 GCA_017883425.1 Candidatus Sulfotelmatobacter sp.
GGGCGCCGTGGTCGTCATCATCGGATTCGCCGGCTCCGCCTTCAACCAGGACAAAGAACAGGAAATGGGCTACGGCGACAAGATGACGATCGGCAGCTACACGCTCGTCTGCCGGTCTTATACCGATGAGGACCTTCCCAACTACGCCGCTGAGTGGGCCGTGCTCGATGTCTTCAAAGGCGGCAAGCAAATCGATACCCTGACGCCCGAGCGCCGCCTGTACAAGGCCAGCCGCCAGACCTCGACCATGCCTTACATTCGATCGACCCTCAATGAAGATCTCTACCTGGTGTATGAGGGCCTGAACCAGGACACGGGCCGCCCCATTCTCAAGGCCCATCTCAACCCGCTGGTCATGTGGATCTGGCTGGGCGTCTGGATCATCCTCGGCGGCACAGCCCTGGCCCTGATCCCCAACGCGCCCGCCCCAGTCCGCGTCCCAGCAGCCAGGCTGGTAGAGCACGCAGCTCCAGTAGCGACAGGAGATTAGATCTCTGAATGTAGGAACAAGAATGTAGGGAAAAGAATGTGGGGACAGCCGCCCTCGGCTGTCCGCCGGGCGTAGCCCGGCATTGCAACTTGAAGACCAACCCGAGCCGGCGAACGCGCAAGCTGAAACCGCCTCGGTCCCAGCCCCGCAGGGGCAAAATGTGAAAACCCGGCACGGAAGTGCCGGGTAGACGCGACGCAATCCAAGCCGCGAAGCGGCGAAAGAATGCAGTCTACGGCGCAAGCCGTGGGTGGGCGAGCCAGAAATGGCGCAAGCCCCGAAGGGGCGAAAGAATTTAGCCCAGCGCTTCGAGCGCTGGGTAAGTCGGCAAAAGCAGGAACCGAGGACGGCACAATCTCCCTCGAACTCGCAAGACCGGAACAACCAATGATGACGAGACCAAACCAATCTCTCCGCCGCCTGCTGCACTGCGGCCTACTCTGTCTCGCCGTCTTCGCCTTCACCGGCGCCGGCGATCCCGCCACGCGCTTCAACGAACTCGGCCACCAGATGATGTGCATCTGTGGCTGCAACCAGATTCTGCTCGAATGCAATCACGTTGGCTGTCCCGACTCCGACGGCATGCGCAACGAACTGATGGCTGCCCTCAGCCGCGGCGACAGCGACAGCCTGGTCGAACAATCCTTCGTGCAAAAATACGGACCCACCGTGCTGGCCGCCCCGACCAACACGGGCTTTGATCGCACCGCGTGGATCGTGCCTTTCGTCGCGCTGGCGCTGGGATTCGGCATCGTGGTCCTGGTAGTCCGCGCCTGGAAGAATCGCCCCGCGCCCGCCATTGCCGACGGCCTGCGCCCCGTCCGCGGCGCCGAACTCGAACAATTCCGCGAAAAAGCGCGTGAGGAGACCGACTTATGAGCTTCGAATTAGCCTGCTGTCTTCTGGCGACCATCGCCGCGCTCTTTTATATTTTCTATCCCGGCACCTTCTTTGTTGGCCCAGAGAAGACTCGTGCTTCGTACCTGCGCGAACGCAAAGACGCCGTCTACGAAAACCTGCGCGACCTGAACTTTGAATTCAAGGCCGGCAAAATGCCCGACGTCGATTACCAGTCGCTGAAAGCTTCCCTGCAGGACGAAGCCGCCACCCTCCTGGCCGAAATCGCGCGCCTCGAAGCCACAGCCTCCGCACCGAGAAAAGCGAGATCATGAAAGGAATACCAGTTTTGGCTCAACTAACGACTGTCATCCCGAGCGGAGTGGCTGGTGCGCGAAGCGAACCGGCCACGGAGTCGAGGGACCTGCTGTGCGTCTGCGCTCTGACCCGGCCCTGCAAGGAATTCTCGGCACGGACCACGCGATCATGGGCGTCCGTTCTGGTGGTCGCGATTCTCGCGCTCTGTTCCTTCGCTTCCGCCCAAACCCTGACCGGCACCGTGAAAAACTCCACCACCGGCAAGCCCGCCGCCGGCGACGAAGTCGTCCTGCTCAGCCTCGGGCAAGGCATGGAAGAAGCCGGCCGCACCAAGGCCGACCCCAAAGGCAATTTCACTTTCAAACTCGACAACGCCCAGGGACCCCATCTCGTCCGCGTGATCCATCAGGAAGTCACCTATCACCGCATGGCCCCTCCGGGAACGACTTCGGTCGAGATCGACGTCTACGATGTCGGCAAGAAAGTCGAAGGCATCGAAGTCGTCGCCGACATCATGCGCTTTCAGGCGGGTCAGGGCCAACTCCAGGTCGAGCGCACCTTCGCGGTGAACAACACCTCCAAGCCCCCTCGTACCCAGATGAACGAGCACAACCTCGAGTTCTACGTCCCGGATGGCGCCACGGTCACCGAGGGCCAAGCCATGACGGCGGGCGGCCAGCCGGTGAAGTCCGCACCCGTTCCCGAAGGTGCGAATGCTAAGAATCGCTACGCCTTCCTCTTTCCTCTTCGCCCGGGCGAGACGCGATTCAATGTCCTCTACACGGTTCCCTACACCGGCAGCGTGAATATCGATCCCAAGAGCGTTTATCCTCTGGAGCATTTCGTCGCCATCGCGCCCAAGGCGATGGCATTCTCCGCCGCTCCCGGAGCCAATTTTCAAGTCGCACCCTACCCTGGTCAACCCGATGCCAATGTAGAAGTAGCCTCCAACTCGCAACCCGGCAAGCCCTTGGCGTTCAAGCTCTCGGGGGAAGGCACACTGGCAGCGCCCGTCGAAGATGGCGGCCAGCCCAGCCAGGGATCCTCCGCGCAAACTGATAATCGCCCCGGCGGCGGCCTCGGACCGCCCATCGACGCTCCCGACCCTCTGCAGAAATATCGCTGGTACATTCTTGGCGGCTTCGCCTTGGTCCTCATCGTCGGCGGAGTCTACGTCGCCTCGCGACAGCAAGCCTCCAACCGCGCCGCACGTGCCAAAGGCAAGGCTCTTCCCTCCCTGGAAGATGACGAAGACTATGCAGCGGCAGAAATCCCTGCGTCGCGCGAGGTTCGAGTAAGCGAGGCCCGTCTAAGCGACACCCGTTCGCAACCACCCGCTCCCCGCCGCTCCTCCTCTTCCATGCTGCTCGAAGGCCTGAAAGAAGAGCTCTTCGAACTCGAGGTGGAACACAAACAAGGCCGCATCTCGCAGCAGGAATACGAAAGCGCCAAGTCCGCCCTGGATCAAACCCTGCAGCGCGCCCTGAAACGCGAGGCGCAGAAGGCGTAAGCAAGGAAGGCAAGAGCAGAAGGCTATTTTTGATTCTTGTCATTACGAAGCGGCGTTCAGCCGCTGAGGAACCTGCTTCCCGCGTCCGGCAAGGAACGACCGAATCCAGCCCCAGCGGGGCGTCGCGAAAATAGCCCGGCGTTTTCAACGCCGGGTCGCGCCAGCTAAAGTTTTAACCGCGTCCCGGAGGGACGGCTGAACTGCGACCTGTGACGCCCGCCCTTGACTCTTGTCATTCCGAAGCGGCGTTTAGCCGCTGAGGAATCTGCTTTCCCGCGTCCGGCAAGGACCGAACGAATCCAGCCCCGGGAGGGGCAACCGAAAATAGCCCGGCGTTTCAACGCCGGGGAAGACGAAAAACGCGGAACCCCGTCCCGTAGGGACGGCTGAACATCAACCTGTGACCACAGTCCTTGACGTCCACAGCCCGACCGATGAATGATGAACCGAGAAGCGGGCCCCAGGAGAACCGTAACTCCTTATTTCACAATATTTTACCCGTAACTCATTGAGCCCCATAGATTTTCCATCAGTTTCTCGCTAACTCGATGATTCTAAGAGACCGGGGGGAGGGGGGCCCTCCTCGCGACGGAAATTCTTCCCAAGACGGCCCCATGCATCTCCCCACCCCGCGCAACATCCAATGAGATAGTTCCACCAAAATTATGGGAAACACATTTAAGACCGCGTTCCTCCTGACCGCGATGACGCTGCTGCTGATGGTCATTGGCCGCGCCTTCGGCGGCCAGAACGGGATGTTCCTGGCTCTGGCCCTCGCCGCCGTCATGAACTTCGTCTCGTACTTCTACTCCGACAAGATCGCGCTGGCCATGTACCGCGCTCAGCCCGCCACGCGCGAGCAACTGCCGCGCGCCTACGCTGCCGTCGAACGCCTTACGCAGAAAATCGGCATTCCCATGCCGAAGATCTACGTAATCCCTTCCGAGTCGCCCAACGCGTTCGCCACCGGACGCAATCCCAGCCATGCCTCGGTCGCCGTGACTCACGGCATCCTCGGCCTGCTCACCGACGAAGAACTGGAAGGCGTGCTCGCGCACGAACTCGGCCACGTCAACAACCGCGACATCCTGATCAGTTCCGTCGCTGCCACGCTCGCAGGCGCCATCACCATGATCGCCAGTATGGGACGCTGGGCCATGCTCTTCGGCGGCTTTGGAGGCCGCGACCGCGACCGCAGCGGAGGCGG
>JADGNP010000487.1 GCA_017883425.1 Candidatus Sulfotelmatobacter sp.
TGAGGTCAACTCATCCAGTTCGTTGATGCGGTCCCGGATGGGCCCCACCTGTCGCTGCACGTACTTCTTGCTGGCAAACGGGTGCGTGACCAGATTCACAAAGTTGGGATCATCGCCGTCCCAGAAATCCTTGGGAGTCGAGGGCGGGAGCGGTTCTCTCTCGCTGGCGCTCGCGCTCTGCGAAGCGGAAGCAGCCGCTGCCGGCTGTGCGTTTGAGTTTGAGTCGGGTTGCTGCGCGAACCCCGGGAGCGCAACCGCGGTGAACAGGAGTATGGATAGGAACATTCGATTTTTCATTTTCGACTTTCTTCTTCCGAGTGGCACATTGGGGGCTCCACTCCAGCCAGATGGGCGTCTTGCTTGACCTCTAGATTGTGCCCCCAGCGGGCGAAACGTGCAAGCGAATCATTCTGCCACCATGCCAGCCTCACAGCCGCAAACCCGCACCCCTCAACGGTTCTGGCCGGAGTATAATAGGGGTTTGTCATCATACTTCGTCCTTCAACCATCCAGAACCCCACCAACAGAAGACATAGGTGTCCTAAATGTCAGCCAGACATGCCATCCTCTGCACAAAGTTGAAGCAATTAGGCTTCACCCCGGACAACCGGATGCGCCTCTACGGCGAGGAATTCGAAGTCCTTAGCGATCCCATTGTTATGGGTGACGGCACGGTCTTTGTGGACGCCATCGAGATGCGCTCTCGCCAGGCAAGACGAATCCGCATACCCTTGCCCATCGTCAACATGGCGAACGCCGGGCGGACCGCCGCCTGATCTTCTTGCGCCGCGAAAGATCTTGTATCGCAGATGCACAACCCCACTCGTTACGTGGGTTGCTCCTGCTCGCTTCTCCGTGATCACCGTCACTGCCAGCCTGCAGCACATCATCTAGCATAAAGCCCCGCCGAGGAATTATGTCCGCGCAGGAGGGAACATGGCAGCCCAAACTCCATCTTTGGAAACGATCGAGGATTTCCTGGCTCAGAAACGAATTGCGATGGTCGGAATCTCGCGGGAGCCCAAGAGCTTCAGCGTCGCCCTCTTCGAAGAGCTCTGCCGCCGCGGTTACGATGTGATTCCGGTAAATCCCAACACGCCCAATGTGCTGGGCCGGCGCTGCTTCGCTCGTCTGCAAGACATCCAACCTCCCGTCGAAGCCGCTCTGCTGATGACCTCGCCGGCAATTACCGACACGGTCGTCTCCGATTGTGCCGAAGCCGGCATCCGCCGGGTGTGGATGTACCGCGCCGCCGGGAAAGGCGCCGTCAGCCCGAAAGCAATCGCATTCTGCCAGGAGCGCGGCATTCAAGTGGTGCCCGGACAGTGTCCCTTCATGTTTCTGCCCGGCGCCGAAACCGTCCATCGCCTGCACGGTTTCGTCCGCAAGATCACCGGCCGCTACCCCCAGCGCCAATGCGCTTAGCAGCTTGCGAAAGATCACAAATGTGAGGGCATTACAGGAGTGTGTGGGCATTACCAGGAGTGTGTGCACTGCCGTGGAAGAGCGGCCCTTTCAGGTGTCCAGTCCCATGACATCTTTTCAGGGCCGCGTAAGAGGTGTGGAGTCAGCGCGGGCTTCAGCCCCTGTTGCCCGCACCGCTGCGGCAGACTACGTTTTTCCGCCAGCCTCCCCGACCACGGACCAATGTCAGCGGAGTGATTGCAGGCCGCACCCATCAACATTTTTGACCCACTCTTCGAACGATCTGCCGTCCTCCGAACCAAAGTAATGCTCGTGTGAGCGAAATCACTTCTGACTGAGCGTAGAATCCACTGAAATGGCCGTGGAGGTCTGGGGGATGCGCCCTTGGCGGATCATGCTCGGTGTAGCTGCGCTCATCACAGGATTAAGCGTCGGCACCATTGCAACCCTTGCATCCCCGTTTGTCGTCTTTCCCAAAGCGAGCGAACTCGTGTCACCCGACGGCCGATTTGCCGTGCGCAGCGTCGACAGTGCGCACTCCGCGTCCGATTTCGTCGGCACCTTCCACTCGCTCTGGCTCTTCGAGTTGGCCACCGGCCGTGCGCGCAAACTCTGCGACTACCTGGGCGTCGCCTCTGCCGCCTGGTCCACCAACGACTTCCTCGTCATAACGCAATACGTCAGCAAACGCACATCGCGCGCGTTGGTGTTCTCCGCAGTCGCCGCCCAGGATCCGGTGATGCTCGACAAAACCACTCTGCTCCGCTTGGTGCCCGCGCAACTCCGCCCCGCCCTTCGAGAAAATGATCACGTCTTCATCGAAGGTTCCCGAGTTTACCAAGACACCCTCCACCTCACCGTCTGGGGATACGGCCAGCACGACCCCAACGGCTTTCGCTACCGCTGCGAATACGCCCTCCACGAAGGCACAATCTCCTGCATCGAGGAGCGCGGTTCGCATTAGTGCGCAACGGAGCGTGCGTGCAAACTAGATTTTCGGATAGCGGCAAGCCATGACTGGCCAAACTACAGCCGCGAAGCGGCGAAAGAATGCAGCCCACGGCGCAAGCCGTGGGTGCTATTTGGGATGGGGGAGCGAGCCCCAGCGGGGCGAAAGAGCTCGCGCCACGTGCGGCAACGGAGCTAGAACTGCCTCTACGGATATCTCGTGGTCTTTCCCTCTGTCTTCAGCATTTTGTGTTCCGCTTTCCGTTGTGCCTTCGCCAGTACCCTCTCGTGTTTTGCGAAACCGTGACAGCCTCGAAATCCACAGGGATCGCACTCGCTGTGTGACATCTAACCTTGCCATCCACAGGGAGGAAGGCAGACCATAGTCAAGGCGGAGGCGGTATATGCAGGCCCCTCGACAAGGGGCCTAACTCCTTTGTTGCCAAGATTTTGACCTCTAAACCCTTGGGGCTCAAGATTTTGCGGAGCATTTTTGTAAACCCCGCGCCAGTCAAGGGTTTCCAAGGGGTGGGGGAGGGGGGGGTACCCCCCTAAAGGCGAGGTTTCCCCAGAATGAAACAGACCGAAATCCCGCTTCCGAAGCCGGTCGTCACACCATTTTTTCGTTAGATTTCCACAGCCTGAAGCGATGAGCTGAGAGTCTCACTTGCCTTCGCTGGGATCAGAACTGCCTCGACGGATATCTCGTGTTCTTCCGCTCCGTCTTCAGCATTTTGCGCTCCGCTTTCCGTTGCGCCTTCGCGTACTTCTTCTGCGCCTTCTGCTGCTTCTTCTCCGCCTTTCGGGAGTCGCGGCTCTGGGACATACGGTTGGCCCGCGTCTGCGCAGACGCCTGAACCAAGCCGCCAACACTCAAGATGCTCAGGAGGATAAAGCCCGCAAGTCTCTTCATTAAAGGTCTCCGCGAATTGCACTCTTGCAGTGATTCTACAGCAGAGCGCTCGCAGCCATTTTGAAGATATGATTCGGGTGCCCCACCCTTCTCGCGTCTTTTGCGAGAGGAGCCTGCCCTGAGCGGAGTCGAAGGGTGGGGAATTCCAATAGCCGGGAAACTACTCGAATAAGAACGCTAATCCTTCACGGCCTTGTCCGTAATCTCGAGCCCCTTGTCGATGATGGCAAACGCCTCCCGCAGTTGCTGCTCATTAATGCACAGCGGAGGGTTCGTATAAAAGGTGTTCCAGCGAACAATCGTGTAAAGCCCCTGCTCGCGGAAGAAACGACCAAGCGCGCCCATCTCCTCGGAAGTGCCGTTGAACGGAGCCATCGGCTGCCGCGTCTTGCGGCTGCGCACAAGTTCCACGATGCCGAACAGCCCGATCGACCGCACTGCCCCGACCGACGGATGCTTGGCCTGTAACTCGGCTCCAAGCTCTTTCATCACGGCGCCCATCTTCCTCGTGTTCTCGATGAGATGGTCCTCCTCGTAGACGCGAATGGTAGCCAGCGCCGCGGCGCATCCCATGGGATGCGAATTGTAAGTCAATCCGCCGTAAAACACTTTGTCCTGGAAGTGTTGCGCGATGTGATGCCGCATCCCCACCGCTCCCAGCGGCAGATAGCTCGAAGTTAGTCCCTTGGCCATGCAGATCAAGTCCGGCACGACCTTCCAGTGATCCACGGCAAACCACTCGCCCGTGCGCCCAAAGCCGGCCATGACTTCATCGGCAATCATCAGGATGCCGTACTTGTCGCACAGTTTGCGCACGCCCTCGAGGTATCCGTCGGGCGGAATCAGAATGCCGTTGGTACCGACGACGGTTTCGAGGATGAACGCTGCGATCGTGTGCGGGCCTTCGAGTTGCATGGTCTCTTCAATCATGGCCAGCGATGTTTCCGCGGACTCCCACCCGCGCTCGATGCCGTGATAAGGATCAAGCACGCGCACGACGCCGGGAATCCCCGGCTCAGCAGCCCAACGGCGCGGATCGCCAGTAAGTGAGATGGCGCCCGCGGTCGC
>JADGNP010000488.1 GCA_017883425.1 Candidatus Sulfotelmatobacter sp.
TCACACCATTCAAATGCTGAGGAACCCGGCTCAAAAGCGGCGAAAACCATTACTTGCGGTTCGCAATCTCTACACACTTCTCGATGAGGAAAAGTTCTCAAATATTGAGAAGCTAAACGAGGTGCTTTGGCCGCACTGGTCAGCCCTGTGGCGGGTGTGCGCGCGCGGCCACTATTCCCTTCACCGCAAGCCCCTGCGAGAGAAGGTGCCTGCGGAGACAAATGACGAGGATTTTGAGCTTGCGGTTCAGCCAGCATTACCGTCCTTGGAAGAAGGCGGATACCGCCTCGATTTGGTGCGGGAAGAGGGGAATGAGTTCTCCCCTCGTTTGCAGTTTCCCGGAACCCTTGCCCCGCAGTATCCGGTGTGTGGATACCCGAGGATTGCGGAGTTCCGAAGGATGCTTGAAGAGCTAGATTTGGAGCGGGATCTTTGCCAATGGCATGGCTACTATTTCTACGCCCACACGGCGATCCTGGAGAACGAGGAAAGGGGAGTGTTTTTCTTTGCGCGTGAGAACGGAATCACTTTCCGGTTCCCGATGGAGCACTGGCAGTCGATCCGGAATCTGTTTCGGCGCGCATGGCAGGCCCCCGAAGTGATCCATACGTGGCAGGCTCAGGTGCTGGAATACGGCGAGCTGTAAGAAACGCGGTGCTTCGCACCGGAAGAAGGGTGGACACGTCACCCCCAAATTGGGAACTGCGGAGCGCCAGACAGCCGCTTCGGTGTTTACGCAGGTTAACTTTCGCTGCGTCAACAAATTTCGTCACCTGTTAGGGCAGGAGCGAGAATCGCGCCCCAGACCTCGCCCTCGGGCACAGTCCATAGAGCGTGGCTTCGGATATAATCCGCTTCTCGACCACGCGGGCAAAAGAATGAGATGGACAGGACGACTAGCGCCAAAAGCGACTCAGCAGTCAGACTTTAGCCGACAACAGCATCGCACGACTGCCGCGATCCTTGCCGTCGCTCAACTCCAATAGACAGAATTCGGCCCCCCACGTAGCGACCTCATGGTGTCTTGCAAACAGGCGACGCCCACTCGACCAGCCGACGATCCGTCGTTCACGTCCGAACACGAGGTTTTGATTTTCCTATACTTGAACGGTCCGGGCGAGGTACTTTCGGGCTTCGAGTTTACCTCCGACGAACGCCTGGTAGATCACGACCTTGCGACGACGTCCGTCAGCCCACTTCGCTGCCGTGCTTCCACCTGCTATCGCATCACCTACGAGGCGTTTCACACACTCTGGGGCTCATGGCTTCGCAGAAGCTTGGTCCAAATCAGGTTGGAAGCCGATTCGATCCAGAGCTGGCTTGATTTCCGCATTCGACATAAATAGGCTCCAAGGAAGGCCTGACCGGTAATTCTCGATCATCACGACAATGGGCGCCTGATTAAGCCCCAAATAAACGTCGTCAAACCAGTCTTCTGAAAGGTTGAAGCCGTCTCGAAAACCATAAACCCCCCACAGCTTTTCGCCGAGATCCCTGTAGAAATGTTTTAGCGCTTTCATCGATTCGACAGGAGTGTACGGAAACGAAGCGAGCGCCGCTGTGCAGGTGATTGTTCCATTGTCGTCTCGCGGGTAGGCGCGTCCGCCCTCCGCATTGATGCCAGACGAACGTCCCCACGAGTCATCCCCGTAGCCAACATACTTTCCGGGGTTAGCGACGGCGTAAGCGTGGCTGATCAGCGCGATATTGCGACTATTCTTGAAATAGTTTGTGTAGGCATCCTTCTTGCCGCGAGGGTCAAAGCCGAGAAACGAGTAGTGAGTAAAGAAAAGCTCTGCCCCATTTCCCTCACCGACATCGAGCTTGATGCCGTAATAACTATTTCCGTTGACGTAGTGATCGCCCTGGGTGGTCTGACTCCACCAGCGCCGATATTGGACAGCCCGCTCCGACTGCCCCGCCCAACCGCTGTGATACATCGTGGCTGAGACGGAATGAGTGGGCGACGCGATCGCCAGCAGATAAACGATCATCGTCTCATTCCATCCGACCAGCGGGTGATTTAGGTAAAAGCCACAGTGGGGTGACCAGTGCCAGTACAGAAAATTGCTGTTGCGGTCACCGCGGTACCAGTCCCACTCGACGGACCGCCACAATGAGGTTATAGTCTTCTGAATCTCCTGCTCTCCGGCGGTATTCCGCGTGAAATACTGGCGCGCCGCTAGGAGTCCCTGCATAAGAAATGCCGTTTCGACGAGATCGCCGCCGTCGTCAAATTTCCCGAAGCGCGCGATCACTTTTCCGGTTCTGCCGTCCAGAAAATGCGGGAATACGCCATGGAAGCGATCCGCCTTCGACAGAAAGCGCGTGATCTTCAACATTCGCTCGACACCCTGCTCCCGGGTTACAAAACCGCGCTCAACACCAACCAAGAGCGCCATGATTCCGTGACCGGAAGCTCCGACTGCAACCAGGTTTTCATCACCAGGCAAGATGTCGAGTGCCATGCCGGCGGTCGGGTGCGCGCCATCCCAGTAGTATCTAAAACAGGCTTCTTGAACCATGGTTAGGAGCTCTTCATCACTCATTGCGCGAGTGGCGGCCGTTACTTCTGCCGAGAGAGGCGACTCGTCGTAGTTAAGACTGACGGAGCTCATCTTGTAGAAGGAGGTCTTACTGATTTCACCGAGGAAATCCTCATAGCGAGTTGGACTCGCTTTCTGGATACCGACTGGCGTGTAGTTTTTCCCATCGAAAGAGCGATAGATCTTGTAATACCGCAAATCAGCATCGCTGCTGGGAGTCCATGTCAAACTTATGTGCCTCTCATATCCTTTCGCCGTGAGGCCTGAAGGTGCCGCGGGGCTCTTGCTGATGTTTGCAACGTCATCGCCAATCGTGATCTCATCGATATAAATCGTGTGTGGCTTCCCGTCGTCGAGCCCTTGCGCGATGGTTATCCGTGCAAGGCGGCGCGCATTGAACCGAGGCACCCGTGTTTCTCTGACAGTCCCCACGAATGAATCGAATGGCAACTTCACTCTTATCCACGTATGGGCCGGTAGCTTATCGAGGTGACCGACGAGCCGGATGCTGGGGGTGCCTTCCTCATTCGCGTCTTTCAAATAGATCAGGGGTGATTCATCGGCAGAAAGATCAGTTTCCGAATAGCACCAGAAAAACAATGAACCGCCTGAAGAGCCACCAGTGTCATCACCAGCCTTGACCCTCAGACTTATGGCCCAGTCACCGCCAGTCTGCGACCGCCACGTCAGGCGTAGAGAGTTGGGCGGACTAACATAATGAGTTTCATCAATGGGAATCTTGTGGTTGATAAGTTCCAGTTCACTGGGCGAGACGAAAACACCCTCGCTGTCGTAGAAGGACCGGTAACTGAAGCTGTTGTCGAAAGCCGTTCGATCAAACAACCCATGTGCGAGGGTCGCGACGGGCAACAAGAGCAGAACCAGCAGAAGTTTACGTGCTCGCATCGTCAAACCCTTTCTCGCAGCCAGCGCGAGGCACACATCGTGTTCGATCAAACTTACAATGCGTTGATTCAACAGCCCGAAAAGTCTTGGACGCACAGAGAATTTGGAGCGATAAAGAAGACCAGCTTTCCCCCCGATAGGGCAATAGGGACCAATCCGTTCTCTGCTCACATCTTTCCTATTTTGGCCCCTTGCGAAGCGCGCCGGGAAGGCGAGATCGGCGGGCGATCGCGGAGGAGCGCATTAGACCCACGTTGCTGCCGACCGCGCCGAAGGTCAAAGTGAAATCTAAGATAAGTGGCAACTCAGCCGAAGGAGTTTTGCTTTGGCCCCGCCCGAATTCAAGTTATTCAAATGAGCCGATTATTTTCGGCGGGCTGTTCGTTTGAACTCAAGATTTTCGATTCAAGGCCGCGCAACATCGTCCCGCATGTCCTTTAGCTGGCCCTCATTGTTCATTGGCTGGCCCCTCGAAAAGTCTGCGAAACAAGCGTTCTCGGACAACATGCTTGGCACCTCAGCTTGGCCGATCGGAAATAACATGGGGAGCACAGAAGTCGGAGCTAAGATTACAATCGTCAGTAGCATTTTCCGGATATCTGCATGGTACTATATCATTTTCAGCTTCAGCCACTCGGGAAGAACTGCCGCAAATCGGCCAACGGCGCAGGCCGAGTCGGTTGACTTTCTTTCTTGAGGCATTCTCCACTCATTCCGTTTTAGGGGGTGGGACCCGGACCGTCCATCCAGTAAACTCGGTATCCGATTTCTGATTTGCTCCTGTGAAGACCCAGAAGATCACCGCGATTTTTACCAGTCTGACTGCGGCGGGAGCCCTGGAAGCCAGCGAGGTTTCCTCCCTCATGGACACCTG
>JADGNP010000081.1 GCA_017883425.1 Candidatus Sulfotelmatobacter sp.
CAGAATGGCCAGGGGAGACAGCGATTCCAAAGCGGTCTGCAGACGCTCGCTGCGCACCCGATGCTGCAGGAGAACGTTGCGCATGACGGCGACCAGCGCGGCGGTTCCGCTCTCCAGTTCCTTCCGCATCCCGGAAAGCACCAAGCGCAAATCGTAATGCCGGACGGCTGCCGAAATCCTTTCCCAGCGGCGGCGCATCTGCTCCAGCAACTGGCGTTCAGCCAGTTCCATGCGGTGAGTGAGATCGTCGAGCTTCTGCTGGCGCTGGTGGATAAGTTCCGTCATGCGGGCGAAGGCGCCGTGCTGCGCGAGTTCGGTCAGGGCCTGCCGGCCCATCAGCAGGCGGTAGCGCATGGCCCGGCTGAGGCGTTCGTGCAATGCTGCAGCATGATCTTCGACTTCCTGCCGCGAGCGGATCACCAGTTCCGCCGCCGCCGACGGCGTGGGAGCGCGCAGGTCGGCAACGAAATCCACGATGGTGAAGTCTGTTTCGTGGCCCACGGCGGAGATGACCGGAATCTCGGACGCTGCGACCGTGCGGGCCAGCGCTTCGTCATTGAACGCAGCGAGGTCTTCGGCCGAGCCACCGCCGCGCGCGACGATGATGACATCCACGTTGTCGTGCTGGTTGAAAAAACGAACGCCTGCCGCGACCTCGTGCGCAGCCGCGTCACCCTGCACCTGGGCGGGATAAATCAGCACATTCACGGAATGATGGCGCCGCTGGAGCACGTTCAGAATGTCGCGAAGCGCGGCCGCCTGCGTGGACGTCACAAGGCCAATGCGCGATGGCAGCGACGGAATCGCTTTCTTGCGCTCGGCCGCAAACAGTCCTTCCGCGTCAAGCTTGGCCTTGAGTTGCTCGAAGGCCAACTGCAGCGAACCGGCGCCCTTGGGCTCGATGTATTCCGCCGAAATCTGCAGCTCGCCGCGGTCTTCGTACACGGTCACGCGGCCGCGCACTACAACCTGCAGGCCGTCGGCGGGACGAAAGCGCAGCAGCCGCGCCGACGAACGGAACATCACCACGCGAATCTGCGCATTGCCGTCTTTGAGGGTGAAGTAAAGATGACCGGAATCGGGCGCGCGGAAATTGGAAATCTCGCCTTCCACCCAGGCGTCGGAATACTCACGTTCGATGTGCGAACGCACCGCTGCGACCAGATCGCGAACCTTCCACACCCGGCGCTCCGGCGGGCGGAAGTTAAACCCCATCTGATCGGTGAGGGAAGACATTGTGGGCAGTGTACCGCAGGAAGGGTGTGGCGGGATGCTATGGAGCGGGGGGCGGAGCCCCATAAGCGCTAACTTAAGCAGGGGACGGGCTAGAAGTGCCCCTGCCAGTCGGTCACTGGGCTGGACTTCTGAATCCATCGGAACCGACTGATTGGCTGCCAAGCCATCGTCAATGCCTTGATGAAGGCGGTCGCACTCATCCCTGGCGCAAAACTGGGGCCTACGAAATTCAATCCTCGCTCAGGCGATATAAACGAAGTGTGTCGTACTATAAACACGCTCGCTTGGATCGAGTCGTCGCCATCAAGTCTTGGCTTCCCGTCCTTCGTCTTTGCCGGGACTGAAGCAGCGCATGGAATGCGTGGCTCGGTGGCTATTCATTCGCGATGAGAGCCGCATGCGCCAACGGGCGCTCGTGCAGGCTCCGGGCGGACTGTCGGTTTCCGCGCTGCCCCCCAACTACCCTGTTGTTGGTTCTAATGCTCAAATCTTGTCGCTGTGTGCAGATCAATAGGAGTTCACGCAATCAATAACGTCCTGTTGCACCATTTTCCCGATACCGCACGCGAAAACCGGCCAGTTCGCAGGCGTAATGGGATTGAAGTTTCCGGAATTGTTTCCAGAATTGTAGTGCTCTATGTATAACGCCTGTTTTGCCGTATCCGTGTTCAGCGTTGGATAAAGCATTGTCAGAGAATTGTCCAATGGACCCTGCGTAGAATAGTCGGTCGAGAAGGTGTAGTAGGCATTGAACTGTGCTGGCGCCTTCGCAAGGTCATAGTTCACGGAACGATAGTCGGTGGGCGCAAAAGTGTTTTTAGAGAAAGTAAAAACCTTAAACGCAGGGTCATTGCCAAAGAACGGGCTCATGGAAGGTGTTATCTGAAGCACATTGTTGGGCGACATGATACGAAATTCGTCCCGGTGAGTGTGCGCAGCCAGGGTCAGGGTTATGACGCCAGGATATTTCGCGAGTATTTGTAGAAAACTGTCCTGATAAGCCGGCACCCACATCATCGCGGCAGTGGTCGATGTAAGGGGGCCTTTGGCGAAATTTGTGGAAGATGTAACTGTATCTGCACCGGGAGGTATATGCATCAACAGCCAAACTTTTTGCCCCGCGGCTTGGGCTGAAGCGAGGGTTGCATCCAGCCAGCCAAGTTCAGCATAGACTGCGCTGTCGGTGTTGGGGAACCCAGGGTAGGGAGGTGCGAATGAGTCTGTGTTCAGAGCGATTACCTTCAGATTGGGCCCCAGCGGTTCGGCAGAATAATACCCACCACTCGTGAAGGTATTGAAGAATGCAGGATAATCTGCCGCGGACCCATTCACGAAGTTCGTGTAGTAAGGTTCCACCGTGGCGGCAAGAAAGGTACTGTCTGGTCCCAGCCCTATATAAGAATCGCTATTTCCCACTACGAACATGACGGGAGTGTTTCCGACGGATGCCCTCACTTGCTGCATGACAAAGATGGCTGTCTTGTTGGCAAAGGCCTCCATGGCCACAGCGTCAGGATTGCTGCAATCCGTGCTGAACGAGGATGAAAAGTAATGACCCAGAAGGTCGCCGGTAAAAATGATGACCGGGCTCGTTCCCAAGTTCTGTTTGACGCCTGAAAGTGCAACCACGAGCAAATGGTAGTTGGTATCGCTCTTCCATAACGGAAGTGTGTTCACCTTGCTCGATCCCTCAAAAATGCCTTGCCAGGCGCTGACATCGGCCGCAGCAAGCGCCGGGCAAAGAGTCGGATCATCGAATGGATTGAAATGAAAATCCGAAAAAACGACCACTGGAAAATTGTTGGTGGTGGTGGGACTACTTCCAGTACTAACCCCACAACTCACGCAGAGCATTGCTAGCAAAAGAACAAAGGTACAGCGAAAAAACGTTATCATCGAAACTTCTCCTTACTTCTTATGGATGTAGGCTGCATTCTTAGGAGGTCCCAGATCTGTAGCTGGAGGCTCGGATTCATCGAAGTGCGCCTTGGTTCGCGCACCCACATCGCCGCGCTCAGTTCTTGGCCGCCTTCTGCTTCTGTTCTGCTTCCCTCGCCAGAGTCCGCCGGTAATCGGCCAGGAGCTTCTCGCGGTTTTGGCGCAGGTCGATTCCGGTCGGCGCAGCCGGATAGGGCTTGTCGCCCATCAGCCCTTTCCAGAGAATGCGGTTGAAGACTGCGCCATCGACGCGATCTGCGTCCGTGAAGTCCAGGCCCTTGGTGACGCGTGCCCAGTACTCCGAGTTCGGCGTCGGGTCGGTGCACGGCTGCGGCGGGAGAGGCAGCGGCAGATTCGTGCAGTAGAGAATTGCCGCGGGCGTGGCGGTAAAGGTCCACGCGCTCGGCGTCGTGTTGAAAATGTCGGTCATGGGCGTCGCCAGTGCGTCGTTCAAATTCATCGGCTGGAGGCCCAGGACCTCTTCCATCGTACGCAGGAAGTCGAGCGTGTTGTATGCCGTGGAGATCACCGCGTTTTGCTTCACATAGGCGCCCGCTACGTACGCGGGACTGCGGTGCGAATCGACGTGGTCGCCGCCATCCTGCGCGTCGTCTTCCAGTACAAAGATCAGAGTGTTGTTCTTGTATATGGGGCTGTTAGCGATCTTTTCCACCAGTAAGGCGACCGCATAGTCGTTATCGGCCAAGTCCCGATCCGGAGTGTTCACCAGGTCGATGGCGGTCGAAAAGTTTCCGGTGTGATCGTGCATGAAGCGAACCAGGCTCAAATTGGGAAGTCCACCCGTCGCGTAATTTGCATCGAAGTCGCGCTCCCACTCCTTGAAACGGTAATAGTCCGGAAAGGAGGGGTCGAAACCGCGGAAGTACGGGTCGGTGTAGGGCGCGAGGGCGACATTCGCCGATGGGGCTACGATGGTGTTAGTGGCGAACGGGTCATGCGCCAGGGGAGTCTGACATCTGGGCTCGTTATAGCAGGTTGTGTCGATGAAGAAACCATAGTCGCGAACTGTGAGACCCGCGCGCAGAGCGTTGTCCCACAGATAGCCGGTATTCACTTCGTTGTTCGGTCCATCCGGCGCGTCCGCGTCGGTCTGGCCCGGTAACAGGTCTTCACCGCCCGGAACGTCTGGCGAAAGAGCCCCGCCCGGCATCAGGGGATCGGAGGCTTGGCGCTGGGCGAGGGTTGGCAGGGCCACGTTCACGCTGCGATTCACACCCTCGCCCTCCAGGGCGAGGCCGCGTTGCGCATAGTTGACCGGATATTGGTGTTCAACTATGTCGGGCGCGCGCGCCGAAGTGCTCCACGGCCAGCCGTCGTAGCTGACTTCAGCGGTGTCGCGGAAGTTGTCGAGGGTAACGAAGTTTAGCGCCAGGGCATGCAGATTCGGCGTGATCGCCTGTCCAAACAAAGCCAAAGCAGGGTCGCCATTGCCGACTGGCAGGTCACCGAGAATCTGGTCGTAAGTCCGGTTTTCCTTGAGGATGTAGATGACATGCTGAATGCCATCCTGCACGGCCGCCATCACGGGGCCGGTGGTGGAGGTGTTGGAGAACCGGTTGTTCGTGGTTACCAGCGTCGTCAGCGCCGGGAGTTGTGCCATGGCGCCGGCGAGCGGGAAGCTCTGCAGTCCGGCTTTGGTCAACTGCGGATTGTATTCATTCGCCGGAGCGCAACCGGGGTACCCCTTGGGGCCGTAGTTATAACACCAGAAGGGATTCGCGCCCGTCGGCGACTTCGCATTGACCACGTACGCCCATGTGCCATCGGCGCTGAGGCTCACCGAGTTCGGATACCAACCGGTAGGAATCAGGCCGACTACCTGGTCGCCGCTATTGGTTCCGGTCAGGGCCACCACGGCGACGTTATTCAAATTGCCATTGGTCGCGAAGAGTTGGGTCTCATCCGGGGAGAGCGTCACGCTGTTGGTGTTCGCGCCCTTATACTGTGTCAGCGAGAAAGACGATAACACCGACGCGGGGGCGATAACCGGGATGGATTCGATCACCGTATACTGAGTGGCGGGTTGAGATTGGCTGGGGCTGAGGTCGATTACGTCCACCGTATCCGACTGGTCTTCGGCAACATACAAGAGCGTCTCGGCCTTGTTCAGCGTCATCTTGTTCGGTTGGCCTTTCACGGGGATACGGACCGCTACCGCTGGCGCCACGGTCGCTACGGTGCAAGATGGTGGGGCCGTACCCGAGGCACAAGTCTCCCCCAGTTTCACTACGTCGATCTCGCGGTCGCGAATGCTCGATACATAGGCTATCGCGTCCGGCCCGCTGCTACCCGCCACCACCACCCAAAAGGGATACTCGCCGCCCGGCGTGCCCGGCGTGGGTGACACGGCGGCCTTGCCGGGGCGCAGATCGAGCTCCGTTCCTTGCAATGTTCCCTTGTATCCCAGCGCCAATTCCGGGTCTGGTTGCCATTGCCGCTCCCAGACGCTCAAGCCTCCGGTGAACACCGTAATCGAGTCGTTGAAGTAATTCGCCACCACCAGGGTCAAGCCATCGTCTGAAATCGCCACGCCGGCGGCCATTGGAGCCACGAAAACCGCGCTGTTGACCGAGGCAAATTGGTCGTTGGGTACAGGCAGGCCGTTGCCCGACGGGTGACCCGAGGCAACGATGAGGCCTTGGCTCGGAATCTCCTGGCCCAAATCAAGTTCGGCGACATCCGACCACTTATGGGTGGTTTGGTCCTGGGCGATGATGTGGATATTGTCGCCATTGAAGGGCTTGGGGTACGGGATGGGATCGGTGCCAAAGGGAGCATCGCCCATGCCGCCGGACACGTAGAAAGCGTGGTTGGCTGGGATTGGATCCCAGACAATCCCGTGGTACGCATTGGGAATTGGCACTGCTTGCTGAAAGACCGGCGTATGGTTCGTGATGTCGTAGATGAATATGTACTCACTCGAGTACAGCGGATCAAATAGTGGAAACGGGCCCTGAAAGACGCGGTTGTACCCGCTGGTCAGAACCAGCAGGGTATTGCCATCCGGACTCACCACGCTGCTGGCTGCTTGCCCGGCCAGCCATTCCACAGGGGGAACGTTCGGATCGAGCGGATCGCTCACTACCATGCCGGTGTCCAGAAATTGGAAACTGGAACCTGTAGGCGCCAGCGGCGTAATCGATTGGCCCATATTGGGAATGGACTGGGGCGCGTTATAGATGGTGATGGTCAGGGGCGCCGTGGTACTGCCGATCGAGTTGGTAGCCGTTACCGCATAGGTGGCCTTGGTGGGCGGCCCCGACGTGGGCGCGGCGCTGGGGGTTCCGCTGACGATACCCGTGCCGGCGTCCAGACTCAGGCCGGCCGGAAGAGCCGGGCTCACACTATAGGAGGTCACCGCTCCGCCGGTGCTGAGCGGGCTGTTCGACGCGATCGCCACCCCCGTGGCATAGACCGGCGCGGGGGTGCTGTAGGCCAGGCCCGTTGGGGCCGCGCCGTTGACCGTGATGGTCAGGGTCGCCGCGGTGCTGCCGACCGCGTTGGCAGCCGTTACCGTGTAGCTGGCCGTGGCGGTCACGGCGGTGGGGGTCCCGCTGATGACGCCCGTGGTGGTGCTCAGGTTCAGGCCCGCCGGAAGGGCCGGGCTCACACTGTACGCGGTCACCGCTCCGCCGCTGCTGCTCGGGCTGTTCGGCGTGATCGCCAACCCCGTGCCGTAAACCGCCGTGCTGGTGGTGTAGCTGAGTGCCGAGGGCGGCTGAGGCTGATTGGGATTGGGGGCACTACCATTGTTGTTGCCACTACACCCGCAGACGAGAAGAAGGAAAAACACAGTCAGAGAAAGAAGAGCCCCTTGAATCGAATGCATTGAAATCTCCTTTTCCGAAGGGCGGTCGTATTGCAGACCAAGGCCCAGTTTCATTAGCTTGGGTCAGCCAGGGGCGCCAGCGATGTGATTGAAATCAGTTGGATGAAAACTTTTTGATGCGAAGCACCATATTGGGAATTATGGAGAACAAGACGGTTACAGGTCGGTTGAGGAACGGCGCCTGCAGGACCGGAACATGGCCCCTTCTCCGCTCGATTGGTGCGTTCCTGCCAAAACATGCCACGCCCGGCGCGCTGTAATTCTGCTGCACGAAGCCCACTCCCTGACCGCTCCCGAAATCGCCGACCTTCTAGGAGTGACCCTCGCCACGGTCAAGATCCGACTCCATCGGGCTCGCCGCGGGTTGCAGCAGGTGATGAAGCGCGGATGCGCCGTCTCGAACGACACGCTGGGCACGCCCACTTGCCATCCCAAGTCCTGAGAACAATGTCGTAGAGGGGACGTTGGCGATTGCTCCCGGATCACGGGCCACCCTGAAATCATCCCAAGGTAAGGGTTGCCGACCACCCATGCGAAATTGTCGGATTATTTTGTGTCTCCGAAATACGCCCAGAAGGTGCCCAAAGGTCAAATAATCATCACGTCATGAATCCCCGAACCGGGAGGAGTTCCACTAAACGCAGCTAGTTTCATTCGTGTAGCTGTGCTATAGCGGCGTCGCATTTTGCCAGCTGCCGCAAGATTTCGCCGGGTTTGTTCGCATAATCCGCAGCTACAGTCTTGTGTTGCTGCAAGTCTTTCCATAGGTCGAGGCTTTGCTGGTACCAGCGTCTTGCTTCGCGCCAGTTTCTCGCACTATGCGTGGGTGCAAACTCTCTTGTGGCTTGTCGCGCATAATATCCGCCGAGCTTTTCGTAAAGTCGTGCCAATTGACTGCGGCCTTCGACGTCGTCTGGTTCCGCCGTAACCAGCTCTTCCCGGATGGCTAGAGCCTTACGGTAGCCTGCCAGCGCGCTGGCTGCGTCTCCGAGTTGCAGGTACACGTCGCTTAGCTTCATCAAGTCCTCAGACAAATCTCCCCTCTTCTCGGCGTCCTTCGGGTCAGCGGACGACAAGACTCCTTCGATGTTCACCGCTTTCTGATAGTACTGAAGCGCTTCTTTTCGGGCGGACACTTTCTCCAGCATTTCGCCATACCGAAAATACGCAACACCCAGATTGCCACGGATCTCGGCGTTGGCAGGATTCGCAGCCACTTCGGCTTCACATAAGGAGATGCATTTGCGCTGGTTCGCCGACGCGGCCTGGAGGTCGCCAAGGGCCGACTGCAAGAAAGCAATTTTGTAGTAATCAATGTAGACATCGCGCCGGGCAAGCGCGTTGCTGGGATCGATTCTTCTGGCCGCTTCGTCCTCGGCTAGAGCTTTGAGTTCGATCGCCAATGCGCCGCGCTTGTCGCCCGTTTTTGAGAGAGTATCCGCCGTGCGCGCGTATGCCACCGCCACGTCGCGGCGAGATTGCGCATCATTGGGCTCCGCTAGCGGCTCAAGCAAACTCAAGGCCGTACGCTGGCTGGCCAATTCTTTCTGCCACTGCCCCATGTCCTGATAGGTATCCCCCAGAGAAATGTATGCGAACGCCTGGGCCCGTAGCAGAGCACGGTCGCCGGGATTCGTCTTCAACAAATCGTCAGTGATGTTGATTGCTGCCTGATGGCTGTCGAGAGCCTTCGCGAGGTCTCCGCTCTTGGCCAGCGCTTTGCCGTAACGGACGTGAAGAATACTTAACTCGCGGCGCGCTTCCGGGTTCGTCAATGAGGTCAGGAGAGCAAATGCTTTGCGATAGTCCTCGAGAGCACCACCGAGATCTCCGGTGACGTACAGTGACTCGCCGACCTCACCATAGCTTCGCGCCAGTTCCAGTTGGAGGGGTTGGTCTTGGGCGGCGCCTCGGCGGAGTTGTTCCCGAAGTTCCAGAGCCTTTCTGTAACTTAGCAAGGCTCCGTGGAGGTTCCCCAGATTGGAGCGATAGGGTGAGCCTTGGACATCGCCAACCTTTTCATAGGCGGTTGCCAGTTCGCGGCGCAGAGAAGCGTCGTTGCCCGCTTCTTGTGCCAATCGGTCCAGGTACTCAAGCGCGCGTTTGACCACAAGCTCTCGCGCTGGAGTCGAGCCGGGCAGGTTCTGGATGGCATCGTGAAATTCAAACAGGAATGAGTTGGCCAGGGTGCGAACGTCATTGAAGTGCTGCTCAGATCGGGCGCGCTCCGAACGTGCGATCTGTGCTTCCCGGACAATTGCGGCCATGCCTGCCGTCAGGAGCACGACGACGAAAGCAGTGGCCGCGACTGCGACTTTATGCCGAGCAACAAACTTGCCGGTACGATACCCGAGCGTGTCTTTGCGTGCAACGACCGGGAGCCCTGCGAGATGCCGCCGGATATCCTCTGAGAACTCAGCCACCGAAGCGTAGCGACGCACAGGCTCTTTGCGCAGTGCCATCAGCACGATGTTGTCCAAGTCACCAGTCAGGCGGCGCCGCAGGCGTCGGGTCTGTTGCTCCGAGCTGTGCAGGGACGATGGCGCGGTGGCCGGTTCTCCGGCGCGAGTAATCGCGATGCTAGGCTTTTGGGGATCCGACTCGCAGATTTCGCGGGCAATTTCATGGGGCACTTCGCTGGTAGTGTGGTACGGGCTGCATCCGGTGAGGAGCCGATACAGGACTACTCCCAGCGAGTAAACGTCGCTGGCGGTGGTGATGAGTTCCCCGCGCACTTGCTCGGGGCTGGCAAATTCCGGCGTCATCACGCGCATCAGTGTGGCGGTGCGCTCCAGGGGCTGCGCGAACACTTCTGGAGCGAGCAGCTTGGCAATGCCAAAGTCCAGCAACTTGGGAACGCCTTCCTCGGTCACCAGAATGTTGCCGGGCTTCAAGTCACGATGTACGATCAGGTGTTGATGGGCATAGTGAACCGCGGCGCAAACCATACGAAACAGCTGCAAGCGTTCGACCAGAGACAGGTTGTGTTCATCGCAATATTGGTCGATGGGCTTACCCTCGACCAGTTCCATGACCACATAGGGCAGGCCGTCTTCGGTAGTGCCGCTGTCCAAAAGCCTGGCGATGTTAGGGTGATCGAGGCTGGCGAGAATCTGCCGCTCCGCTTTGAACCGGCGCAGACCTGAGTCGGTGTCGAAACCCCGCCGGACCACCTTGATAGCCACTTCCTTCTTGTACTGATCGTCGGCGCGCACGGCACGGTAAACTTCGCCCATTCCTCCCGCCCCAATCTCCTCGACAATCCGGTATGGGCCGACGGGCCGTCCCACGATAGAACGCATGGGCTCGTGATCTTGAGAATTGACGCTCTGGGGAATGGTTTTCAGGAAATCATCGTCCAGCTGACCGTGGGAAAGAATGAAGGACTCGACTTCCTGCCGCAGTGACGGCTGATTCGCACAGGCCTGGTCGAGATAGCCGGGGCGCTGTTCGGGCTCGAGCTCAAGAACAGCGTAGAGAACATCCTTTACCAGGGCCCAGCGCTCGGGAGTCATGCGGGGAGCCCGCTGATCTCCCGGTGCAGCCACACTCGCGCCGTGGCCCAATCGCGTTTGACTGTCGCCGGCGAAACCCCGAGAACTGTTGAGGTCTCATCAATGGAGAGGCCGCCAAAGAAGCGCAGTTCGACGATTCGGCTTTGTTGTTGGTCCAACCGGGCCAGGCCGTTCAATGCCTCATCCAAAGCCACCACGTCCACGCTGCGGGTTTGAGGAAGAGCCACCTGCTCGTCGAGGGTCAGCAGGCAAACACCCGCCCCGCGCTTACCGGCCCGATGCCGTCGCGCGTAGTCGACCAGGACTTGCCGCATCAACTGCGACGCGATCGCAAAGAAATGGGCGCGGTTCTGGATACGTAGGTCCTGCCCGGCCAGGCGCAGATAAGCTTCGTTCACTAATGCCGTGCTCTGCAGAGTGTGGTCGGGGCGTTCCCGGTTGAGGTGATAGCGAGCGAGGCGGCGCAGTTCATCGTAGACCAGGGGTATGAGGGATTTGAGCGCCTCCTGGTCGCCTGACCCCAGCGTCGCGAGAATCTCGGTGATCCGTTCGGACGAAACTGGTGTCAAAGTCACACGCCCCAGAGTTGGCGCCGGTCGCCAAGTTGGGGCAAACAATACCCCCGGAGTCAAGAAAAGTCAATCTATTGAAAACAGGGCACTTCCTCGGATCGAGCTACGAAATCTGCCCGCAGCTCCGGACATATTTTTTTCGCGTGAGCTGATTCGACCCGGTCTTGCGCTTTGTGAGTAGACGAAAGAAGGCCTTGCCGTGGGGGCAAGCACCGAAAACTTAAAGATATTGGCTTGGAGAGGCGTTTGGGGCGCATACTCCGGGTTCGAGTCCAAGCTCGCTAACTTTGGCGATGATGACGTCAGCAAACTTCCAGCTTTCTAGCACGGCTAATGAATGGAGAAACAACGATTATGCAACGGCTCAACAATCTGGCTTTACTGGCCTTGGCAATGACCCTGGCTTTGGCCGCGCTTGGAACTTCTGACGCTGACGCTCAAACCTACTCCGACATTCATGATTTCGCGGCACTCACCCTCGACTCACCCCTGTACTCAGGAATCCTGGCTCAGGGCCGGGATGGAAATCTCTACGGCACGGCTCCTTCAGGCGGAACCTTAGGTTTTGGCGGTGTCTTCAAGATCACGCCCACTGGCACGTTTTCCGTGATCTACAACTTCGACGGCACTGCTCACGGAAAGACTCCGAGGAGCGGACTGACACTGGGGACCGACGGCAATTTCTACGGCACGACTTCGCAAGGCGGTACTTCCAACTATGGAAACATTTTCCAAATCACTCCCGCCGGAACTTTGACCGTACTCCACAATTTCTCCTACAGCGACGGAGGCAATCCGTATTCACCGCCCATTCAGGGGACCGACGGTAGCTACTATGGAGCCACCAAGGCGGGTGGAACCGGGTCGGGCACCGTCTACAAAATCACGTCCGCGGGCACCTTTACCTCGCTGCATTCTTTCAGTTTTGCGGAATGCAGCACCCCGGTTGCTCCACTGATCCAGGGAACCGATGGCAATTTCTATGGAACCTGCGAGAGCGGCGGAGCTGCAGGGGGCGACGGCTCGGTGTTCAAAATTACCTCCGCTGGTGTAGTGACCGTAATGTACAGCTTTGACTTTACCCACGGGTCCCAACCTAATGGTCCTCTCGTACAGGGCACCGATGGCAATTTCTACGGCACCACCTCCGGTGGCGGAAGCCTCGACGGAGGAGTGGCATTCAAGCTCACATCCGCAAAGGTTTTGACCGTACTCTACAATTTCAACGCGAAACCGGGCTCGGTGGATGGCCAACTGGTCGATGCCGGTCTTTTCCAGGCCACCGACGGAAATTTCTATGGCGTGACTGATGCAGGTGGGACGAACGGATTTGGAATCGTCTATAAAATCACTTCCGCCGGCGTCTACTCAGTCTTATATAACCTTGTTCAGGCAACCGGTTCTGTTCCAGAAACCACACTGAGACAACACACCGACGGGAAGCTCTATGGCCAGGCGAATTCTGGAGGGGCAAACAGTGTGGGTGCCCTTTTCAGTTTTGCTGTAAGCCTCAAGTCCTTCGTCAGCGAGTTACCCACGTCGGGGAAAGTTACCAAGTCGGTAGGCATTCTGGGTGGCGGCTTCACCGGAACGACCAGCGTCACATTCAATGGCACGAGTGCCACGTACAGCGTTATGTCTGATACCTACATCTCCGCGACTGTTCCCTCCGGGGCAGGCACCGGTTTTGTGAACGTGGTTACCCCTGGTGGCACCCTGAAAAGCAACTTGAAATTCCGGGTTACGCCTACGGTGCTCAGCTTCACCCCAACCAGCGGGCCGGTTGGGACGCAAGTGACAATCACCGGAAACAGTCTGACGCAAGCTAGCAAAGTGACCTTCGGTGGCGGGAAAGTCGCTGTCTTCTCAGTGAACTCCGATACGAAGATTACAGCTACGGTTCCGGCAGGAGCAATTACCGGGAAAATTCAAGTGACTACCCCGGGCGGCACCGCAACCAGCTCTACGGCTTTCACGGTTAACTGAGAGTGAAAGATACCAAGAACACTCCCCCCAGGCTCGAACCGGCTTCCTGAAAGGGCGTATGCGAATAAGAACAGCTATCCTGATCGTTCTGCTGGGTTCCGCACTGGCAGCGGACAATTTGGAAAAGACCCAAAAAAAAGAGCTCGAAGCTCAAGTCAAGACGATGACTGCGGAGGCCCAAAGGCTGGCGAAAGCTGGACAACTGGCGGAGGCGCGCACCAAGTATGCCGAGTCTCAGGCGCTTATCGAAATGAAGGACGTCACTGAGGCCATCAAACATCTGGATGAAGAAATTCACAAGCGGGTGAAGGATGCCCTCAGCGAATCACGCAAGCTCTACGATTCTCACAAGTTCAAGGAGGCAGCCACAGCGCTGGACGAAGGCCTGAAACTGCAGGCTTTCCAGCCGGTGCTGGCGTACGACCTTGCACTCTGCTACTACCAGCTCGGAGAACGCACTAAGGCCCTCGAATACCTCAGAAAAGCGAAAGCAGGTACCGCAGACCCCAAGCAAAAACAGAAACTCCTGCAGTTGGTTACGTTCTTCACCACCGGAGAGAACGGGCTCTCCGTAAACAACAGTGATAAGGATCGAATCAGACAGGTTAATCGTCTCTCCGAGAGCGTTGGCCTGGAAGCATCGCTGGAAGATTCAGGAGGAGAGGAGGACTCGATCTTAGAGGCCGAGACTGCGTCCTCCGATAGTTCTTCTTCCGACACTCCATCCCCGCAACCGGTGTCGCCGGCGTCTCTCAAGACGACGGCGCCGGTCAGCACCCATAGCAATGCTAGTGCCAGTCCCAGGTCGAGTCTGTGCAATGCATTGGGCGAACTCAAGGGTTCATTAGTCGGCAGTCCGTCCGCAACTTTCAACCTGGCGAATTGTGCCGAGACTAATGCACGAGCGGCGGAGGCCGTCCGGCTTCTGGAAAAATATCTGGAGATGGCACCCAGCGCGCTCGATGGCGGTGAAGTACACACCCGCATCGCCGACCTGAAATCGCTGCTCACTTTGCCGGGGCAGAACGGTGTAGAAATTCGCCGGCTCTATGCATCGATATACGGCTCCCTCGCGGAGCGCAAGTATGATCGCGCGCTTGCAGATCTTAACAAGGCCGCCGATCTGGCCCCTGAATTCGCTCTCACCAAATGGAAACTGGGGCTGCTCTACGAAGCAATGGGCAACATAGATCGAGCGCGGGCGAATTTCACTGGCTACCAGCAG
>JADGNP010000489.1 GCA_017883425.1 Candidatus Sulfotelmatobacter sp.
GGGCACGGCTTCAGCCGTGCCGCCAGGAGCTGCAACGGGTTTCGGCTTTAGCCGCTGAGGGTGCACACTCTACACCATCGCGAGAACTGCTCTAATCAATCACGCCTTCAGGACGCTGCAGCACGGAATGCAAGTTTTCCCGCAGCCTCTTTTACCGTCTGCGGCGACACCACATCCCTCGGTTCAGAATGTATGCGCTGCCCTAGAACAACCGCACCGCCTTCGCCTTCTGCACCGCCGGAATCGTCCGCAGCTTCGCCAGCACTTCCTCCGGCACGCGCCCGTCCACGTGGACCACGGCAATCGCCTCGCGCGGCTGGTCGGACTCTTTCTGAACTTCTTTCTCAACTCCACGCCGTCCCAGCGAGAAATCGGCGATGTTGATCGACTCCTCTCCCAGAATCGTTCCCACTCTGCCGATCACGCCCGGCACGTCGCGGTTTCGCAGGTAAATCAGGCTGCGCTCCAGCGGAGCTTCCACGTCGATGCCATCCACATGCAGCAACCGGGGCGCGTCCCCATGCAGCACCGCGCCCTTCACCATGTGCTCTTCCGTGGAAGTCTTCAGAAAAATCGAAAGCACGCTCCCCGCGCCTCCAGTCGAGGCCTTTGCCTTGTGCGATTCCAGCACCCGCAGTCCTCGCTCCTCCGCAATCGTGGCCGCGTTCACCAGATTCGCCTTTTCCTCCAGCGCTTCGTTCAGAATGCCCTTGATCGCCCCGTTGCGGATCAGTTCCGTCTTCCATTCCGCGATGTGCCCGCCGTACCGGATCGAAATTTCTTCGATACTCCCTTCCGATACCTGCGACAGAAATGCCCCCATGCGTTCCGCCAGCACAATGTAGGGCTGCAGAATCGCGTATTCTTCCGCCGAGACCGATGGCACATTCACCGCGTTCTGAATCACCCCGTGTTTCAGATACTCCTTCACCTGTTGCGCAATCTGCACCCCCACCGCCTCCTGCGCCTCGAACGTCGATCCGCCGACATGCGGCGTGAGCACAACATTTTCCAGCGCCAGCAGCGGCGAGTTCTTCGGAGGCTCTTCCGCAAACACATCGAGCGCCGCCGCCGCCACCTGCTTCTGCTTGAGCGCCTGCGCCAGGTCCGCCTCATTCACCAGTTCGCCGCGAGCGCAATTCACCAGCCGCACGCCCTTCTTCATTTTCGCGATGGATGCCTCATTGATCATCCCCGTGGTCTGCGGAGTCAGCCCCACATGCAGCGTGATGTAGTCCGCCACCGAGTACAGTTCGTCGAGCCCCGCCAGCCGGATCCCTTGCTCCTTCGCCACCGCCACTGACACGAACGGATCGTGCGCCACCAGTTCCATGCCAAAGGCCCGCGCCCGCCGCGCCACCTCCATGCCGATCCGTCCCAGCCCGATAATGCCCAGCGTCTTCGCGCGCAGCTCCGTCCCTTGCAGGGACTTCTTCTCCCACTTGCCTGCGTGCATGAGCGCATCGGCCCGGCATAGATGACGAGCCATGGCCAGCATCATCCCCAGCGTCTGCTCCGCCACCGCGACCGCGTTGGCGCCCGGAGTATTCATCACCGCGATCCCTTTGTGCGTTGCCGCCTCGAGATCGATGTTGTCCACGCCCACCCCGGCTCGCCCGATCACGCGCAGCTTCTTTGCGTGCTCCAGAAGCTTGGCGTCAGCCTGCACCGCCGAGCGCACTATCAGCGCATCCGCAGTCTCCAAGTGCTGCTCCAGCTTGCCGTCCAGTTGATCCGCAGTGAGGACCGTCCAGCCCGGTTCCTGAAGCTGCGCTACCGCTGATCCAGATATTTTTTCCGCTACGATAATTTTCACGAATGAGTCCTTTTTGAGGCCCTGATGTTCAAAAATATGTACACAGTTCTAGAAATCCGTATGACACCCAATTGACAGGAAAATGACACGCCCCTGACACGCCTTCCGCCCTGACTTTCTAGACTCTCTCAATGGGCCCCTGCCCTTGGGAGATTAAACATGAAAACCTTTCGCGCCTTGAAAACCGTCACGACGACATTGCTCGTTGGCCTGATCGCACTTGCTCTGGGATGCGGTTACTCCAAGAAAACCACGCCCGTGCAAGCGGGATCGATGCCAACCATTGCCCAACTGAGTCCGCCCAGCGCGACCGCCAACAACTCGGTCCCGTTGGAAGTCGACGGCACAAACTTTGCCACCAAAGCGGTCATCAACTTCAACGGTGCAGCCATGGCCACAACGTTCGTCAGTTCGACCAAGATTGAGACCACCATTCCGGCCTCTGCGATCATGAACACTGGCGCGCTGCCAGTTACGGTGACCAATCCTGCAATCCCCGGTGGGCTGTACGGCGGCGGCACAGCGGCTGAGACGTCGGCAGCGATGACCTTCACCGTCAACTAGATCGCAAGCTTTGACGCAGCCTTTAGGCGCCGACCAGTTGGCGATTCCCGGACTGGGTGCGGGCATAGACTTCTTGCGCTGCCCGCACCGCCGCGCCATATTCGACGCTCCGGTCGGTCACCCGGGCCAGCACGTGCTCGAGCGCGCCCAGAATGCCGATCGTGTCGAGATAGTCGTAGTACCCGATATGCGCGATGCGGAACAGTTTGCCCTTCATCTCTCCCTGTCCGTTCGCCACCACCGCGTCAAACGCTTCGCGGAACTCCTTCACGATCTTGCCCGAGTCGAGTCCTTCCGGCGCGCAGATCGCGGTCAGCGCAGCTGCCGGCGATGACGCATACAGCTTCAATCCCAAAGCCTTCGCTCCCGCCCGGGTCATCTCCGCGCAGAGCTCGGCGTTGTTGACGAGTTCTTCCCGTCCCGCGGACAGCTCGCCGTTGCCCATGCCGCGCACAAACTCCAGCGCCGCTCCCAGTGCCGCAAATAAAGACGTCGCCGGCGTGTACGCCGACTCTCCCTTGGCCGCCGATTTGCGCTCTTTGCGCAGATCGAAGTAGTACCGTGGCGAGGTCGCCGTATCCATGCGCTTCCACGCCCGCTCGCTGACCGCGCAGTACGCCAGCCCGGGAGGCATCATCAGCGCCTTCTGCGATCCGCCGATAATCACGTCCACTCCCCAGCCATCGACATTGAGATGAGTCGTGCCCAGACCGGTGATCGCATCCACCACCAGCAGCGTGCCGTCGCCGTGCGCCCGCACAATCTTCGCGATGCCTTCCACGTCATGCCGCTCTCCGGTGGAACTTTCGGTCGCCTGCACAAACACGGCGCGCACATCGGGAGTCACCCTGGCCCGAATGTCATCCAGCGAAAACGTCTCGCCATACGGAACGCTCAGCACGTCCACGTTGCAGCCAAACGCCTTGGCCAGCCCCGTCCAGCGCTCGCCGAACTTCCCCGCCGTCAGCACCAGTACCTTGTCGCCCGGCGACGTCAGGTTCGACACCGACGCCTCCATCACGCCCGTTCCCGAACAAGCCAGCACCAGCACGTCGTTCTTCGTGCCGATGAATTCCTTCATGTCGGCCAGCACCCGCTGAAACAGTGCCCGGAAGTCGGCCGTCCGATGATGCGCCGTAAACGAAGCCATGGCCGTCTGCGCCGCCGGCAACAACGGCGTTGGCCCGGGAGTAAAAAGACGGTTCTTGTGCAACATAGTCAGAGTCCTTATGCGTAGGGATAGTCTTTAAGTCTACCGGAACCGCACATGCAGAGCACGTTTTCGCCCCCAATCTTGTAGCGCGAATTCCCATTCTGCGCCGTGACCCGCGTCACACCAAACACACGTAGCCCCGGACGCCTCGTCCGGGGCCGTTGAGCGATCTTTCCTTGTTAAACGCAGGACTGTTCCGCGCACAGCAGATTCTCGATCTCAGCCACGTCCGGTTTTCGACGCGAGAATCTCAGGCTTGTCAATCTGAGGCGGCTTAGCCAGCAAATCTTTCGCTTTGGCGAAGAGCGCCTTGGCGATTTCGCCATTGAGGTGTGCATTGCGTCCGTTCTCATCCGCAAATGTATCGAAGATGCCGTACTTTCCGGGGCCCATCTTGACCGCGAACCAGTGAACCGTTCCTGGCTCGCGTTCAGCGAGCGGTTGTGCCGACTTAAGAAATTCCTCAACTTCATGCTCTTTGCCCGGTTTGGATTCGAGTTGAGCCCAGATAGAAAGTAATCCCATGATGTTTTCCTCCAGCCCATCTGATGCCGGCCACACCGCTTTGGTAGCGGGTGAGGCGGTGGAAAAAGGGGTGCCCCACTCTTGCCGCGGTCTTTATGGCAAGAGCCTGCCCTGAGTGCCCATGGGCCTGCGGCCCACCGAAGAAGGATGAAAATCCCCGGGTGCCCCATTTTTGCCGCGTCTTTTGCGGCAAAAGTGG
>JADGNP010000490.1 GCA_017883425.1 Candidatus Sulfotelmatobacter sp.
GCTGCGGCTACCGCAAGTCCACCTCGCCAAAAAAGGCCGTGCCTTGCTCCATGCCGGCGCTAACCCGACACATAGCAGGGGCAGCCCCGCCGCCATGTATCGCGGTCCGTACGACCGGCCACCCGCCCACGCCACGAACGAAGCGTTAAACAAGAAATAATAAGCGGCAACTGCGGCAGCTGCAGCCGCAGCGGCGCGGCCGGTTGGCTGTTTCCGCAGCCATCGCAAGCCGAAAGGAGCCGCCAAGGCGACCGGAGCCACAAACAGCAAGCCGCGCCGGCAGCCGAATAGCAACTTGAGTGCGACGTCAATCCTGGGATAGGTCACTCCCATGTAGCCATGCTTCATCCACGGAAATGCTCCAGCCGGGTAGTACGAGTAGCTGGGCTGAAACGCGGAGCCAAAGACAAGAAACTGATAAGTCAAAAGCACGGCAATGCAGGCGGACGCGCCAATTGCAATGCCCACGGACGTACGCCATCGTCGCGGCCACCCATCCTTCCAAACCAACCCCACAGCAAGAGCAGCAACGATCGCCGCCGCTGGCGCCGCAGGGTATTCCGTAACCGTTGCCCACCCCGCTGTCAGGCCGACGGCCAGCCCCAGCAGTACATCCCCGGTGTGACTTTGATTGCGGCATAGCCTCAGGGCAAATGCAAACCCGAACACCAAGCACGCCCCCGCAAGCGAATGTCCCCAGAACAGCGTGGAGTATGCCGACATCGGAGTAGCCAAGCCCAAGGCGAGAGCCCCAAATGCGGCGGCGCTGGTATCGCTTCCCAGTTGCAGCGCAATCAGAAAGAGCACTGCACATGCCACTGCCATCGGAAGAGCTACCCCGAATACGGTGACGACATAAGACATCGCCACGAGACCTCGGGCCGAATCCGGATCGACTTCCCCTGCCCGCAGCAAGGGTCTCGTCGCCTCTGCGATTGGCTCGGCCAGCAGCGCGAGTCCGGGAGCCTTGTCAGAATAGTAGTGGCCATTCGCGAAAGCTTTGTCGCCGGTATTCTCGTGGTAGGCATCTATGCGCAACGTCCCCAGCTCAACCATGGCACGCACCTGGTCGAAACGCGAATTCTGGTTCCATCCTCCACCTTGATAGAAATACACATAGGCAACAAGAACAACAACCCCGATCAACAGCGCACGGATTCGAATCAAACTACTCTGTGCGGGAACATTCATCGCGGGTTAGGTTCAAAATTAGAGTGGATCATCCCAATTCTCAAGTCGACTGGCAAGCTTTGAACCGCCCGACCTCGAATACGAGTACATGCTCAACTCGCATTGTCAGGCTGAAAGGACAGTCGTTATGTCCGCTTACTTAACGGAAATCGAGGTTGTGTTGTCTCAGGAACTTGGCTAATTCGCGACCTGCCAATTCCTGGCCCGCGGCATTCCAGTGAGCATCGTCGGGGAAGTATACGCTATTGCCCTGCTCGGTCTCATGCTGAAGGGCCGGGGTTAAGTCCAGAAAAGGTATGCCGGCTTCTTCACACAAGCCTCGCATCATTTCGTTTTGGGCCAGCCGGTTCTTGGTCATAGTTCTTACATCCGCATCGGTTTTGTTCTCTTGAAAATAAAAACCAAAATTGCGGTTCAGGTCTTCATCTGAAAAAACACCCTGCAACATCGGCAAATAAATCTGGCTCTTAAAAGGGATAAACATGACTACGAGGGTGGCGCCATTTTGGTCCGCGAGGCGTTTCATTTCCTTGTACGTCCGTCGCGTCAAGTCCCAACCGGGGGTTGTCTCCAACCAGCCTTTCGAGTAGTTCAGCGTGCGCAGGTAAGCTGGCATTAACGCAAAAGACATGTCGTGCCCATGGATGGGCACGTGGAACATCCCACGATCAAAGTAGGCGCGTGGCGGCACAGCGGGATCGGCGGCTGCCGCGACTACCTGGAGAGCGTTCCGCGCCGTCAGATTGGGGAGTCTGGCCGTTCTCACATCGGACCATCCCATCCGCTTCAAGGCAATGCGTGTTAGCGTATAGGTGTAAAGCGTCTCATAACGCTCTACGAACTTCAGGATCTTCCAGCCGGGGATTTCAGCGGCTTCGGCCCGTGACTGCTCGAACCGCGCGAACGATTCCGCATCGAAAATATCGTTACCCGCGAAATACGCCACCACCACAACGCGAGCCCCGTGATGGATAGCATAATCCTGCATAACATACAGTTCCTGCTGGGGCCCAAAGCCCGCGGTGCCGTAATTTTGGACCGGCGTGCCGAGTATCCGCTCTAGCTGTGCAGGCCAGGCCTGCTCGACCGGAAGCTGCAGGGCATCCGTGAAAGAGTCGCCCAAGGCGGCGACTACAATATGCTCTCGCGTAAATGGGTTGCGGAATCCTTCGCGATCTGTTTGCACAGGATAGCGGACTCGGGTGGCCTGACTCACATCAGCGGGAATTACCGCCATTTCCACCAAGTCGCCATATTCGCGTTCGGTCAATGAATTCGAGTTCGGCTGCAGTCTTTTTCCGTATCGGGCAGATAGCTGCCATCTTGGATCCATACGGAACGCTCCGAGGTTGTGGCGACTATCGATAACCGAATAAGGCAACACACCGCTCAGAAGATGGGCGGTGAACTCGACAAGCAGTAAGGTTACTAAAACCGAACCGGCCACTAAGCTTGCTTGTTTCGCTGCCGTGGGGAGCGCACTGCTGCGTTTAATCGAACAGGTCAGCAGAAATAAGACGGCGAGCGCGGCGAAGTAAGGAACGAGGTGAAGCTCTGAAACCACTCGCAGGTCGGACCAGGTTACCGCGCCGCGATTTTCAATCGCGAGGCTTTCCCGGCCTACCGGCAGTGACACTGACCCCGAAGTCGGACCGGGCAATTCGTTCTTCTGAAGCAGCTGTCTGGCGCCATTCCTCAGCAAATAGATTTCATACGCCGCAGGGCCGGTTGGTGTGGCTCGGAACTGAAGGCTGGACCTCGTCCAGGGATTGATTTCGAAGATGGTATGGGCATTGTTGCGAGTAATAATCTGTGGCAATACGGACCCGTTCTCCACTACGAACCGTTGCCAGGCTACTCCCTGTCTGCCGTCATCCTTCCGGTCTTCCAAATATAACCTCTGCGTACTTACAAGCAGCCACTTCCTGGTTATCACGCAAATCAGCATAAGCTGCAGAATAAGAAGGAATATCACAATGCGATTGCGATTCTGTTTCATCGTTGTATAAACCGGGATTTCCATTTTGGACTCCCGGATTCGATTCAGTATATCCCCAGCCGCGATCCTCTGGTCCTGCAAGTGTGTCCGACCCCTGAACCGGCAGCAGGTACAGGTTCTCATCGTCCGATACGAACCAGATTGGTATTGAGATGGTGCATCCTGACTTTCGCCCGGTCCCACTAATCTTAATTTCGCGATACCGGGAAAGACGGCCTTCTAGAGCATCGTTCCGCTTTGCCATGTGCACTCCTCACCGAACTCTTAGCTTGAAACCCCTTGCTCTCACGCCTTCGAGAACACCTCTTTTGCGACCATGATGGCACTCATTGCATTGGGCCAGCCGGAATAAAACGCCAGGTGCGTGATTACCTCGATCAGCTCTTCCTTCTTGACCCCATTCTCTACAGCCCTCGCGAGGTGAAAACCCGTTTATGGACCGTGAGGTCGGTGAGCTAGGTGTCCCGCCATGGCGACTGCTGCAAGGCGTGAGCAGCAGATCCTAATCAACGCGCCTCCGCTGTGTCAGCCTGCTGGTGACGCTGCGGGGCCGCCTCTCTGCACACTGCTTGTACCATACCCCGAAAAATCAAGATGTGAATGGGGTAAAGAACCCACCAATAAAGTTCTCCTAACAATCCGCGAGGCTCAAACCATGCGCAGCAGCGAACCAGCGTCCGGTCCATGGGCTGAGGCGAAATCAAGAATTCCAACCAGGCACGACCCGGCAGCTTCATTTCTGCCCGTAGCAGCAGACGGCGGTCCGCCTCCAGATTCTGAACGTACCAGAAGTCGATGTGATCATTCTTGTTCAGAGGCGCGCGGCCAGAGTTCCGTTTCATGCCGACTCCTCCCAGGCATCGGTCCAGCCAACCGCGGATCCGCCACAAACTGTTCGCATACAGATAGCCGTTCGCACCCCCAAGACGTGTGATGACGAAGAACACTTTACTTGGGGACGCGTCGGCGACAGCTTGACGGACGTCGCAAAGAATGCCGTCCCGCCGAATAAAGACGTGCGCAGGACGGGATAGAACAGTCGCAGTGAGCGAATGATCCGGCAGCGTGCGGGTCAGGGTTTTCTCGATTGCAGCGGCGTAACCCATTGGCTGTATTGCAGGGAACA
>JADGNP010000082.1 GCA_017883425.1 Candidatus Sulfotelmatobacter sp.
CGTGGCTTGCGACGGGCACGGCGGAGCGCAAGCGCTCTGAAGCCAGCCACATTCCGCATGCGAAATACTATTCTGGTCACCGGCGGCGCGGGGTTCATCGGCTCCAACTTCATCCTGCTGCAGATGCAGGATGAGTCGGTATCGATCGTCAATCTGGACAAACTGACGTACGCGGGGAACCTGCGCAATCTGGAGAGCATCTCACCGGACCGGCGGTATCAGTTCATTCAGGGCGATATTGGCGAACGCGGTCTTGTCCGGCAACTGCTGGAGAAGCACCAGCCGGGCGCGATCGTCCATTTCGCCGCGGAAAGCCACGTCGACCGCTCGATCCGCGGCCCGGAAGATTTCATTCGCACGAATGTCGACGGGACATTCGCATTGCTGGAAGAAACGCGGGCGTACTGGAGCGCGCTTCCGGACGGAGAGCGAAAGAGCTTCCGGTTCCTGCACGTGTCCACCGACGAAGTGTACGGCTCGCTCGGGCCCGGCGATCCGCCGTTTTGCGAAACTACCCCGTACGCTCCGAACAGTCCGTATGCCGCGTCGAAAGCCGCGTCCGATCATCTGGTGCGGGCGTATCACCACACCTACGGGCTGCCGACGCTCACCACCAATTGCTCGAATAATTACGGGCGATTTCAGTTTCCCGAGAAGCTGATTCCGCTGATGATTCTCAACGCGCGGGATGGGAAGGCGCTGCCGGTTTACGGGGATGGCCAGAACGTCCGTGACTGGCTTTACGTGGAGGATCATTGCGAGGCCATTGCAACCGTGCTGCGGCGTGGGCAGCCCGGAGAGAGCTACAACATCGGCGGTTGGAATGAGAAGCCGAACATTGCGATCGTGCAGACCATCTGCGACCTTGTAGATGAGATGGCACCGCGGGCGGCAAGCCCCCGCCGTGAGCTGATTACCTTTGTGAAGGACCGGCCGGGACACGACCGCCGCTATGCGATGGACGCACGCAAGATTGAACGCGAATTGGGATGGAAGCCGAAGGCCACCTTCGAAAACGGTCTTCGCAAGACGGTTCGCTGGTATCTTGAGAATGAGGCGTGGGTGCGCGATGTGACCAGTGGAAGCTACCGGCAGTGGGTGGCCACGCACTATTCCGGGGAGTGACGAGAACTCGACGAAGGCAGATCATGCAGGAAAGCACGCGGTACAAAGGCATCATTCTCGCGGGGGGGGCGGGCACGCGTCTGTATCCGGTGACGCAGGTCATGGGGAAGAGTCTGCTTCCCGTGTACAACAAGCCCATGGTTTATTACCCGCTGTGCACGCTGATGCTGGCGGGAATCCGGGACATTCTGGTGATTTCCACTCCCGAGGATACGCCCAAATTTCAGGCGCTCCTGCGCGATGGGAGCCAGTACGGGATCCGTCTGCGGTATCAGGCACAGCTCAAGCCGGAGGGTATCGCGCAGGCATTCCTGCTGGGGCAAGAGTTTCTGGATGGCGGTCCTTGCGCCCTGGTGCTGGGAGACAATATTTTTTACGGACACGATCTGGCGAAAGATCTGCGAGAAGCGGCGAGTAAAGTTCATGGGGCTCGAGTGTTCGCTTATCCGGTGCATGATCCGGAGCGGTACGGGGTGGTGGAGTTTGACCCCAGCGGACGCGCGCTGAGCATCGAGGAAAAACCGACGCACCCGAAATCGCGATATGCGGTCACGGGCCTCTATTTTTACGATGACCATGTGGTGGAGATTGCGAAATCGCTGAAACCCAGTGCGCGCGGCGAACTCGAGATCACCGACGTCAACCAAGCCTACTTGAAGAAGGGGCAACTGGAAGTCGTGGTGATGGGGCGCGGCATGGCGTGGCTGGATACGGGCACGCATGAATCGTTGATGGATGCAGCCCTGTACATCCAGGCCATCGAAAAGCGGCAGGGATTGATGGTGGCGTGTCCGGAGGAAATCGCCTATCGCTCCGGCTACATCACAGCGGCACAGGTGGAAAAGATCGGAAGCACCATGAAGAACAGCAGCTACGGAGCGTATTTGCTGCAGCTTTTGCGGGAAAGGGTATTCTGAGATGACCGCGGTTCCAGGGGTGCTGCGTGCGATGGATGCCATCAGAAAAATCCCGACTTCTCTGCCGGGCGTCGTCATTCTCGAGCCGCGCGTGTTCGGCGACGAGCGGGGATTCTTCCTGGAGAGCTACAACGAGAAGGCCTTCGCGGAGTTGGGGATCGCGGAGCGATTCGTTCAGGACAATCATTCCAGTTCGCGACGGAACGTGTTGCGTGGTCTGCATTATCAGATCAAACAGGCGCAGGGAAAGCTGGTGCGCGTGGTGGAAGGCGAGGTCCTCGATGTTGCGGTGGACCTGCGCCGGAGTTCTCCAACGTTCGGCGGATGGGAAGCGGTGCGCCTGTCGGGCGAGAACAAACGCATGCTCTGGATACCCGCGGGTTTTGCGCACGGATTCCGCGTGAGTTCGGAAAAGGCGCAGGTGCTCTACAAGGCGACCGATTACTATGCCCCGGAACACGAACGCACGCTGGCGTGGAATGATCCGGATTTGAAGATTGACTGGGAACTGGAAGGCGATCCCGTCGTGTCGGCGAAAGACCAGCGCGGCGTCGTTCTTCGCGATGCCGAGACCTTCGAATAGCCGCGGGAACAATCACTGAAATGAAAGCGACGATTCTTGGCGCCTCGGGGCTTCTGGGCAAGGCGCTCATGCGCGAATGGAGCGGAGACGAAGTTGTCGGTCTCGGCTCGCGCGATGTGGACATTCGCGACGCAGACAGGGTGCGGGAAGTATTGCAGAAGGCACGGCCCGACTGGATTGTGCTGGCCGCAGCCTACACCGACGTGGACGGCTGCGAGAGTCATCCCGATCGGGCGTTTGCGGTGAATCGCGATGGCGCAGTGAACGTCGCACAAGCCGCACAACGGATCGGTGCGAAGCTGCTGTTTCTCAGTTCCGACTACGTGTTCGACGGAAAGAAGACCTCGCCTTATGAGACGGGGGATGCGCGGAATCCGCAGAGCGTTTACGGGCGGTCGAAGGCGGAGGCAGAGGTCCAGTTGCAGGAAGTGCTTCCGGAGTGCTGCATCGCGCGGACTTCGTGGCTGTTTGGGGCGGGCGGAAAATGCTTTCCCGACACGATTCTGAAACTGGCAGCCAGCCGGCCGGCGTTGGATGTGGTTAGTGACCAGCGCGGATGTCCGACATATTCTGTGGACTTGGCGAGAGCGATCATCGAGTTGTGCCGGAAAGACGCCAGCGGGATTGTGCATGTGACCAACGCCGGGAACTGTTCGTGGTTTGAATTCGCACGCGAGATCGTGAAGGGCGCAGGGCTTGCTACCGAGGTGCGTCCGGTCAGCAGTCAGCAAATGGCGCGTCCGGCGCCGCGTCCGGCCTACTCCGTTCTTTCGTCGAAGAGTCTGCAGCAGCATGGGATCGCCATGCCCACGTGGCAGGATGCGCTGCAGCGATATTTGCAGGAACGCAAGAACTGAGCGTTCTGCCTGGACTGGACGTTGCTTCGTCTCACGTGGGGCTGTTACGATGCGGCGGGGTTCTCGCCAGTTGAAGTCTATCCTGAATACGCGACTGCCTTGAAACGAGGATAAGTGCAGGACCGCATGCTCACGGAACTCTGTGACCCGATCGAGCGCCTGGAGGACCTCGACTGGGGCAAGGCCGACAGGTTGATTCGCAGCGAGCTCACCCCGCTGGAGCTGGCTTCGTGACCAACACACCGTTTCAGGCCGGCGAAGACTTTGCGGCTGCAATGGATGCCCGCGATCCCCTGGCGCATTTTCGTGAACGCTTCTGCCTTCCAAAGACAAAGACCGGTGACGACTGCATTTATCTATGCGGCCACTCGCTCGGCCTGCAGCCGAAAACTGCAAGCTCCTATCTCGAGCAGGAACTCCGGGACTGGGCACAACTCGGCGTGGAAGGACATTTCCATGCAAAGGACCCATGGATTCCCTATCACCGGCTGTTTACGCAGCAGACCGCGGCACTGGTCGGAGCGCAGCCAGTCGAAGTCGTCGTGATGAACTCCTTGACGGTGAACCTTCACCTGATGATGGCGTCGTTCTATCGTCCGACAACGGAGAGACACAAGATTCTGGTCGAGCGCGGAGCTTTTCCGTCGGATCAGTATGCGGTGAAGTCACAAATCCGCTTTCATGGGCTCGATCCTGCGTCGTCGCTGCTCGAACTCACGCCTCGCGAAGGAGAGTCTTGCATGCGGGATGAAGATATCGAATCACTGATAGACCGCGAAGGCGATTCGATTGCCCTGATCCTGCTCGGCGGAGTGAACTACGCCACGGGACAAGCCTTCGACATGGCGGGAATCACGAAGGCAGGGCAACGAAAAGGATGCGTTGTGGGATTTGATCTGGCACACGCCGCCGGAAACATACCGCTGCGCCTTCACGACTGGGGGCCGGATTTCGCGGCGTGGTGCAGTTACAAATATTTGAATGGCGGTCCGGGATGCGTTGCAGGATGTTTTATCCACCAGCGCCATGCACGCGCGTGGGAACTGCCGCGCTTCGCGGGGTGGTGGGGACACGATGAACAGACTCGGTTTCAGATGGGCCCGGACTTTCATCCGATATCGGGAGCGGAGGGCTGGCAATTGAGCAATCTTCCGATTCTGGCGGTGGCCGCTCTGCGCGCCTCAATGGAGATTTTTTCCGAGGCCGGCCTGGAACCGTTGCGCGCTAAAAGCGTGACACTCACGGGATACATGGAATTTCTGCTCGGCCAACCAGCTTCTCCGAAGTTCTCTATCATCACGCCGCGTGAGCAGGAGCGAAGAGGCGCCCAGCTCTCCATCCGATTGCCACGCGAGGGCCACAAGCTGTGCAACCGATTGGCAGCGGAGGGAATCATCGGAGACTGGCGTGAACCGGACACTTTCCGGGTTGCCGCGGTGCCGCTATACAACTCCTATCAGGATGTCTACCGTTTCGTGCGCCGCTTTTCTGCCGCCCTTGAGTAAGCCAATACACCGCAGCTCCGTCTGGTTGCCTTAATTACCTCGGTAACACGTTTGCGCGTTACAGCGAACATACAATTTGAAACGTGGGAAGTTCTCCGCTCCAGTACGCCCGGAGGTGGACGGCCATCGTGTGCGCGGTGGTGGCCGTTCACGTCTTGCTGTCGCTTCTGGCGCCACGCGGATTTGCCCTCACAGCCTTTGGCGACATCCTGCAAGACGTCATCCTGTTCTGCGCTACCGTCGGCGTTCTCGCCAACATGAGAACGGCTTCGCCAAAGGCCCGGCTGTTCTGGGCGCTTCTGGGTCTCGGGTTAGGGTCATGGTTAGTCACGCAACTCATGTGGACTTATGTGGAAGTCTACTTGCGGCATGAGGCGCCGAATCCATTTGTTGGGGATGTAATTCTTTTCCTGCATATTGTTCCGATGATGGCTGCGGTGGCAATCCAACCGCATGTGCAACAGAATGATCGCTCCATACGAGTCGGAATGCTTGATTTCGCGCTCCTGCTGACGTGGTGGCTGTTTCTGTATCTTTTTGTCGTCATCCCGTGGCAGTATGTGCACCCCGTTGAGTCCGTGTACGGCAGAAGTTTCGACCTGCTCTACGTTAGCGAAGAACTTGTACTGACGGCGGGCCTGGTCCTGGTGTGGCGGCGGAGCCGGGGAGCGTGGCGACGGATCTACTTCCATCTGTGCGGAGCAACCCTGTTCTATTGCGTCGCCTCGCTCATGGCCAGCGAGGCCATCGACTTGCACCTCTATTACACGGGCAGCCTGTTCGACGTGCCGCTGGTGGCGGGGATGGCCTGGTTTGTCCGCATCGGTTTTCTGGCGCGCGAGACCGCAACCCAGAATCCCGTCGAGGAGCCACCCACCCGCGGTTACGAAATTTGGAAAGCGCGTATCGCCATGGTGGCCGTGTTCATTACTCCGCTCATGGTGGCATGGGCACAATTCGGCGGACATGCACCTCAGAGCGTTCGTACCTACCGGCTGCTGCTGACCGTAGCCGTCATGCTGGTGATGGGCGCGCTGGTGCTTCTCAGGCAACATCTGCTGGATCAGGAATTGCTCAGCCTGCTGCGCTTGTCGCGGCACAACCTGGATGAAATGTGCAGGCTCAAGGACGAACTGGAGAATAAAGAGCATTCGCTGAGGTGGCATGGGCTGGAGCTACAGCGGAAGAATCTGGAGCTGCAGGAAATTTCTTTCACGGATGTGCTGACGGGAGTGTGGAACCGGCGCTATCTCGAAGAGATCCTCGCGGCCGAGGCCGGGCAGGTCCTGCGCAACTACCAGCGCGCGCGGGGAAGTGGCATCCGCAAGATGGATCATCGCGATCTGGTTTTCATCATGGTCGACGTGGATTTCTTCAAGGAAGTAAACGACCGGCACGGTCACCCTGCGGGAGACCGGCTGCTGCAACTTGTGGCGCAAAGGCTCTCCGCGGTCGTGCGCAAGTCCGACGTGCTGGTGCGCTGGGGCGGAGAAGAATTCCTGATCATGAGCCGTTCGACCGATCCGTCGGGGACTCCTGCATTCTGCAGCCGCGTTCTGGAGGTGATGGCGTCAGAACCGTTCGATCTGGGCTACGGAATCACGGTGAGAAAGACCTGCTCGGTGGGGTGGGCGGCATACCCGTGGAGCCGCGGCGCATTTGAGGCGATTTGTGCGGAGGAGTCGATCGCGCTGGCGGACGCGGCCCTGTATCGGGCCAAGGCTCTGGGCAGAAATCAAGGCGTGGGAATCGTGGCGACGGAGGACGCGAGCCAAAATCCTGAGGCCATTGATCTGGTGTCTGCGCGGGAAGGCAATCCTCCGCTCGCGCGTACCATCAGAACCGAGTGCCCGGGCGGGCAGGCGGCTCCGCGAGTGCACCTTGATGCGGCCGAACGTGTCGAGAAATCCGGCGCATAAACTTCCCTGCCTGAGTAAGCAATCTCATCTGCATGCTCTCCCACTACAGGCGCTTGACCTGTGCGAGTGCGTTGACTACATTGAGTAGCCGGCCTGCCGGCTGCAGAGGCATAACTCCTAATGAACGCAAAGACTCCTTCGCGCCAGATGGACCTTCGTCAGAAGGCACAACTCATGTCCGCATCGGAAATTGAGCGCACCCTGGTGCGACTGGCATACGAAATCGTGGAAAAGAATGACGGGGTCGACGGTCTGGGGCTGGTCGGAATTCGCCGCCGCGGAGTTCCGATCGCGGAACGACTGGGCAAGATCATCACGCGCATTGAAAACGCCAAGGTGCCCGTGGGGACTTTGGATATCACGTACTACCGCGACGATCTCTCGACGCTGGGACCCAAACCGGTCGTGCAGGAGAAAGAGATTGGGTTTGAGATCGAGGATAAGAATATTGTGCTGGTCGATGACGTTCTCTTTACCGGGCGCACGACGCGGGCGGCGCTGGACGCGCTTTTTTCACACGGCAGGCCGCGGCGGGTGCAACTGTGCGTGCTGATCGACCGCGGACATCGGGAAATTCCCGTCGAGGCGACCTTCGTGGGCCGCAATGTGCAGACCGCGACGAACGAAGTCATCGAGGTCAAGCTGACCGAGATTGATGATGCGGAGAAGGTTTTGCTGATGGAAAAATAGAGCCGCGAAAGAATTTGCGCAGCGAAAGAATAAAGGACGGTGATGTGAGCCACCGTCCTTTTATTTCGGAAGCGCGAGTTGCTAAGCGATTCTCGTGCAGACCGCCTTGGTTTGTGTGTAGAGGTTGAGGACGTCGTGTCCCATCTCGCGGCCCCAACCGGACTGCTTGTAGCCGCCAAACGGCAGCGCTGCGTCGAAGATGTTATAGCAGTTGATCCAGACGGTCCCAGCGCGAAGCTGTTCCGCCATGCGATGCGCCTTGCCGATATCGCGCGTCCAGACGGCGGCCGCCAGGCCGTAGTCGCTGTTGTTGGCGCGGGGAATGATTTCCTCCGGATCGGTGAATGGCATCGCTACCACGACCGGTCCGAAGATTTCTTCCCGCACGACCTTCATGTTTTCCTGCGTGTTGACCAGCACCGTGGGCTCAACGAAATATCCGCGGTCGCCAGCCTTGTGCCCGCCAACGACAGCCTTTGCGCCTTCGGAGACTCCGGCTTCCAGGTATCCGCAAACGCGATTCATTTGCTCTTCTGAAACCAGCGGGCCCATCTGGGAATCGGGATCAAGACCCGAGCCGACCTTAATCTTTCGGGCATGGTCCGCGACTCCTTCGACCACTTGATCGTAGACCGATTTCTCGACGTACAACCGTGAACCCGCACAGCAGCACTGGCCGTGGTTGAAGAAGATGGCGCTCGCGGAGCCGGGAATAGCGGTCTCGAGATCGGCGTCTTTGAACACGACGTTCGGAGACTTGCCACCCAACTCCAGAGACACCTTCTTGAGGTTGCCGGCGGCAGCGTGGACGATCAGCTTGCCGACTTCCGTCGATCCGGTGAAGGCTACCTTGTCGACGTCGGGATGCGCGGCCAGCGCTGCCCCTGCCGTTTCGCCATAGCCAGGAACAATATTGATCACGCCTTCTGGGAAGCCGGCTTCCATGATCAGATCGCCGAGACGCAGCGCGGAGAGCGGGGTTTGCTCCGCGGGTTTCAGCACGACCGTGCAGCCCGTAGCCAGCGCGGGACCAAGTTTCCATGCGGCCATAAGCAGCGGGAAATTCCACGGGATGATTTGCCCGACAACTCCGACCGGCTCGCGCAGCGTATACGCGAGATACTTTGCGCCCGGTGTGTATGGAACCGAGAGTGGAATGGTATTGCCCTCGATCTTGGTCGCCCATCCCGCCATGTAGCGGAAGAGGTCGACTGCGAGCGGGACGTCGGCGGCCTTGGCAATGTTGAGAGGCTTGCCATTGTCGAGGCTCTCGATGTAGCCGAACTCCTCGGTATGCTGCTCGAGCAGATCGGCGAGCTTCCAGATCAGGCGGCCGCGCTCGGATGCGGTCATGCGGCGCCAGGGGCCGTTATCAAAGGCGTTGCGAGCGGCCTTGACGGCTTGATTGATGTCTTCGTGATCGCCTTCCGCGACCTGAGCCAGAACTTCGCCGGTGGCGGGATTGTACGTGGGAAAGGTTTTTCCGGAGGCGGCGTTTACCCACCTGCCGTTGATCAGCATTTTTCGTGGTTTGTCGATGAACTCCGCGACTTGCGGATGAATCTGGGGGGAAACTGCGATGCCCATACGTCCTCCTTGGTCAAACAGATACGTGCCAGCGAGAATGATGCCGGGCGAATGAAGGCGACCGGGGTATGCTAGCGCCGGGGCGGGACAAATGCAATGGCGATCCGACTGGCCCGGATTATTCGCCGTACGGAACCCAGATGTTCTTCACCTGAGTGGCGTGCTCGAGGAACCAGCGGCCTTCCGCCACCTTGGGGTTGAACCAATCGATGACACGGCCCTCGTTTGTCCACACCTGCTTCAAGTTTCCGGTGGACATCGCCTTCGCGGTCGCGACGGTGGCCTCGTCTCCGTAACACCAAATGGCGTCGACGTCGTCGTGTTCCGCGAGTGTCTTCAACAGCTGCGAGGCGTAGCCCGTCACGATGTTCACCGCTCCACCAGGCAAATCACTCGCGTCGAAAAGCTGGTAAAGGTCGCCGGTGATCAGTGGGTATCTCTCCGAGGGAACTGCGACCACTGTGTTGCCTGCGGCGAGCAGCGGCAGTACAAGCGACAGAAAACCCAGTAACGGCGCTTCCGCGGGGCAAATCACGCCGACGGCCCCAATCGCTTCATTCATCGCGATTGCGATATTGCGAAACGGAGGATTGTGAACCGCGCCATCGAACTTGTCGGCCCAGGCCGCATACGAAAAGATGCGCTCGATGCCAAGTTCGACTTCCGCTGCGGCTTGCTTCTCGCCAACCGACGCCGCGAGTCGATGGACGATCTCGCCCTGGCGCTGGGCGAGGTTCTCCGCGCAGTAGTACAGAACCTGGGCACGATTGTGGGCCGTAGCCTTTGCCCATGCTTCGGCCTTGCGAGCCGCTTCCACCGCGTTGCGAATGTCTTTGCGATTTCCCAAGGGAGCTTCGCCCAGCAGGTGGCCATCGGGCGAGCGCACTTCCATGCTGTAGCCCGAGTCGGGACGCACCTGCTTGCCACCGATGTAGAGCTTGACGGTACGGTCGATGGCAGGCGTGCTGGCCTCCGGCCTCGCTTCCACTTGGGCAGCGGCGGGAGCATTCGCGGCGGGCAGTGTCGGAGCGTGCTTGAACCATGCGGGCTCCATGTATTCCAGCAAGCCTTCTCTGCCGCCCTCGCGGCCGTATCCGCTCTCGCGGTATCCGCCAAAGCCGCAGGCCGCGTCGAACAGATTCGTGCAGTTCACCCATACCACCCCGGCCTTGAGTTGCGCGGCCACATGCAGCGCGACATTGATGTTCTCGCTCCACACACACGAGGCCAAGCCATAGACCGTATTGTTGGCGAGTTCCACGGCCTCTTTTGGCGTGCGAAAAGTCATCGTGGCAAGCACGGGGCCAAAAATTTCCTGCTGAGCCACGATCGAAGTGGGATGCACGTTGCTCAGAAGAGTCGGCGGGTAATAGAAGCCGCGCGAGGGCAACACAACTTGCGGTTGCCAGCAGGTTGCGCCTTCTGCGACGCCTTGCGCCACCATGCGCTCGATGCGGTCCAGTTGCACGCGCGCGACGATGGCGCCGATATCAATCGCCTTGTCGAGTGGTGGACCGATGCGCAGGCTGCTCATGCGTTCGCGAATCTTTGCGATCAACGTCTCCGCGATGCTCTCCTGCATCAGCAGGCGCGAACCGGCGCAGCACACTTGTCCCTGGTTGAGCCAGATTCCGTCGACGAGGCCCTCGACCGCGCTGTCCAGGTCAGCGTCTTCGAAGATGATGAATGGAGATTTTCCTCCCAGTTCGAGCGAGAGCCGTTTGTGGCTTGCTGCGGTCGCGCTGCGAATCGCGCGTCCAACCTCGGTCGACCCAGTGAACGCAATCTTGTCCACATCGGGATGCTTCACCAATACCTCACCAGTTGAGCCGTCTCCAGTCACGATGTTGACGACACCCGCAGGCAATCCTGCTTCCTGGCAAAGTTCCGCGAACACGAGCGCAGTGAGCGGAGTAAACTCAGCGGGCTTCAAAACCACCGTGTTCCCCGTCGCCAGTGCCGGTGCGATCTTCCACGCCAACATGAGTAGCGGAAAATTCCAGGGAATGATCTGACCCACGACCCCGCAAGGCTCGTACTCGGGGAATTCCTGTTTGAGCAATTGCGCCCAACCGGCATGGTAGTAGAAATGCCGCGCCACAAGGGGAATATCGATGTCGCGGCTCTCACGGATAGGCTTCCCGTTGTCCATGGTTTCGAGAACTGCGAGAAGCCGGGAGTGTTTTTGCACCAGCCGCGCAAGTGCGTAGAGATAGCGTGCCCGGGCATGCGGAGTGAGGGCGCGCCATTTCGGAGAGGCGGCGCGTGCCGCATGAACGGCGGCGTCGATATCAGCAACACCGCCTTGAGCGACCGCAGCCAATTTCTCGCCATTCGAGGGATCGAGCGTGTCGAAATATTCCCCGGACGCGGGCGGCTGCCACGCTCCGCCGATGAAGAGTCCAAAGTGGCGACCGTGGCGCTCCAGCCATGCTCCCGCTTCTTTGGGATCTTCGGGAGCGGGTCCGTACTCCATGGTGACGAACTTTTCGGCAATGCTCATTGGGCTCGGTTCGCTTGTTCTCGTTTGACTACGATTCTGCCGCGACGCATTTTCTCGCTACGCAATCGGATGACGGTACTCGGCAGAGTAGCGCCCGGTTGCATGATGCTCCAGTTGCCGCTCAATGTCTCCCAGCAAGCCACTCGCGCCGATGCGAAACATTTCCGCACGCGTCCATGACAAGCCGAGCTCTTCTTTCATCATGGCCAGCCAGTCGATGGACTGCTTGGCCGTACGGATCCCCCCGGCCGGCTTGAAGCCAACCGCCATTCCAGTTTGGTGCGCGTATTCGCGAATGGCGCGAACCATGACCAGGCTCACCGGCAGTGTGGCATTGGTCGGTTCCTTGCCCGTCGAAGTCTTGATGAAGTCGGCGCCCGCCATCATGGCGACCAAGCTGGCCCGCTCCACGTTGCGAAACGTCAGCAGGTCGCCAGTGCCGAGGATAACCTTCATGTGAGCCTTGCCGCAGGCCTGCTTAAACGCTGCGACTTCGTCGTAGAGCGCCTGCCAGCGTGCGCCGAAAACGTGGCCGCGCGTGATGACGACATCGATCTCATGTGCTCCCGCTTCCACCGACCGGCGAATTTCCGCGACGCGCTCTTCGAATGGCGACAGGCCGGCGGGAAATCCAGTGGAGACCGCCGCAACGTGAATGCCGCTTCCCTCCAGAGCATGCAGCGCGGTTTCAACGAAGGTGTGATAAACGCAAACGGCACCCACCTTGATACCGAGTTCTTCGATCCCGAGCTTCTGCACGAGATCCTGCTGGATGGGCTGTCGCGCCTTCGCGCATAGTCGCCGCACGCGCTCGTCTGTGTCGTCGCCGGAGAGCGTGGTCAAGTCCATGCAGGAGATCGCACGCAAGAGCCATGCAGCCTGCCATTCTTTCTTCACCGTCCGACGGGCCACCTGTGTCTGGGCTCGCCGTTCTACGGCGCTTGTGTTCACTCGAGCTTCCTGCACCCAATTCAGATCGAGGGGAATACCCGAGTTTGAGAGCAGCGAACGTCCAGCGAGCATAGCGATTGTGTCCGTCCGGGACGCGAGTTCGCCTCCTGATTTGCGCGCCACGCTGGGATAGTCGTGATCGACCGACATTGCAGCTCTGCTTTCTATACGTGCTATGAGAATGCGGGTCCGTGAGGCCTGAACACGGGCGGTTCTCTTGGGTTGCAATTGTACGGCAGGCAATCTTACAACGCGAATTCGGGTGCCTGCGCTGCTTTTCATGTCTTGCTCCCGGCAGGAGCAGGCCCAGAATCATCGGCAAGGGTTTACAATGGCGCACGATTCGGCGGTTGCAACAGGCTATTTCGCCTGCGCCTCGCAGGACCTTAATATCTCTATGCCCAAGAAGACAATCTCCGCCATCGTGCGAAAGAAACTGGAGCAAGCGGCAATCAAAGTCATGAAGAATGCGCATGCTCCGTATTCGAACTTTCATGTAGGCGCGGCGATCCTGCTGACGAACGGCAAAATCTTTTCTGGCTGCAATGTGGAAAACGCTTCCTACGGAATGACCAACTGCGCGGAGCGAACCGCGATTTTCACCGCGGTCGCCCAGTTGGGCCCGAAGATCGAAATTCAGGCGGTTGCCGTTGCCAACGATCACGGTGTCGCGTGTTCGCCTTGCGGCGCATGTCGCCAGGTGATCTATGAATTCGGTCCCGACGCGACCATTTTCTTCCAGGGCGCCACCGGCCCAAAGCAGGCGCACATCACCAAACTTCTTCCAGAAGGATTTCGCTTACAGTGAGCCAGTCGACTGTGCCGCAAACGTTCCGTGCGATTGATGTGATCCGCAAAAAGAGGGATGGCATCGAGCTCTCGCGGTTCGAGATTGAAGGCCTGGTAAACGCCTACACGAAGGGAGAGATTCCCGATTATCAAGTGTCGGCGTGGCTGATGGCGGTGGTGCTGAAGGGTATGACACGCCCCGAGACGGCAGCCCTGACGGATGCGATGCTGCATTCGGGTGAGGTTCTGGATCTTTCTTCGTTGCCCGCTAGAAAAGTCGACAAGCACTCCACGGGCGGCGTCGGCGACAAAACTTCTCTGGTGCTGGCTCCCCTGGCAGCCGCAGCTGGCGTTGCGGTTCCGATGATCAGCGGGCGCGGCCTGGGACATACCGGCGGAACGCTCGACAAGTTGGAGGCCATCCCGGGCTTCAACGTGAATCTTCCCGTCGCGGAGTTCCGGCGCGTGCTCGAAGCCTGCGGCTGCGCGATGATCGGGCAGACGGCCGAGATTGCACCCGCCGATCGCAAGCTGTACGCACTGCGCGACGTCACCGGTACGGTCGAGAGTCCGTATTTGATTTGCGCGTCCATTATGAGCAAGAAATTGGCGGAAGGCATCGACGCGCTGGTGCTCGACGTGAAGACTGGATCCGGCGCCTTCATGAAAAGCGAGAAAGACGCGGTCTTCCTCGCCGAGCTCATGGTTGAAACTGGAGAGCGGATGGGCAAACGGGTAGTCGCGCTGATTACGGATATGGATCAGCCGCTGGGGAACATGATTGGCAACGCGCTGGAAGTGGTCGAAGTGGTGGAAGTTCTGCGCGGCGGCGGCCCGGACGATTTGCGGGA
>JADGNP010000491.1 GCA_017883425.1 Candidatus Sulfotelmatobacter sp.
GCGAGGCGTACCATTTGGATATGAGCAGAATACATCCGGAATGCTTGGACCCAGGTTCTCCTGATCAGCCGACAGCTGCCGATGTCCTCCTTCGACACGACCCAGACGAGGAAGATGACGAAGACGAAGAAGAGGACGACGGCGGGGAGAAAGAAGATGACGGTGAGGACGAAGGCAACGATGGCTACTCGGAGTGATCGTGCCCTTATTTCGTTAATGGGGAAAGGATGAAGCGTCCAGCAACAAACGAAGCGTTTGCCGCCAGCAGCCATTCCGTACGGTAGAACTGAATGGCCTTTCGCCTGGCGATCGGGCCCCAAAGCCGACCTGCTGGCCAAAACCTACGTCACCGCCGCCATCGCCCACTGCAGCCGCTGGGCCTGGGGTACCGGTTCGGTTCAGCATCGATATCGCACACCGTCCTAACACGGCTTTTCTGGGAAGGATCTGGTAGGTTCGCGCGGGAGACACGAAGACGGAAGAGGCGCAGATTTCTAGTTGCCGGAAGGTTTTTTCAGCAGGATTCCCGCCACAAACGACGCGGTTGCCGCCAGCAGCCACTCCGCGCGGTAGAACTGGATCGCCTGCCAATCCACAAAGGTTTTGGCAGTAAGCAAGCCCACCAACAACGCCCCGGAGACACACGCGACCCCGAGAATGAAGGCAATCAGGGATGCGGTCGAAAGGCCTACCCAGCTTTTGATCTCGTGGAAGTGCAGATAGCGCAGCCAGGCGGGGAACGTGATCTTGCTCCCCATCTTAGACAATCCCGCGGCAACGGAGTGCACCCGGCCCACTGCCTGTTCCCAAAGCCTGGCCATTACAGCAGCATCGGCGCGCGCGTCCGCGCTCACGGCTTCGCGACGGCGGCCGCCGCAAGTGTGACAAAAGCGCGAACCCAGCAGAAACTCGGTGCCGCAACGCGGGCACGCTTCGGCCATGGTGGGGATGGTGTCCCGGACGACAAAGTCGTCCGCTACGACCGGGGATGGCGGTCGCCAGAACTCCTGATTCGTTTCTTGAACTACTTCCGACATATAGTGTGTCCTACGGCGAAAACCTCAAGGCCATCATGGCATTCCAACCGCCAAAGCCTGCCTGATGCTAAGTGCCCCGGCGACAAATACTTGCAGTTCTTTCAAACCGTCAACCAGCGGCCACACCGGCAATAATTACGCGCGCCAGCGAGTAAAGATGTACCGATTACGAAAGCCCATGGACTCGCAAACAGATACGTTGAACAACCGGAATCGGTCTGTAGCTGCGCAAATTATAGGGTCGCCCGGCGGCCAAAACAGGTAGCGTGGACGGCACGTAGATGACGTTCTTGGTTCAGGGCTCAGCCTCGGCCAGCAATGTGGGGACAGCCGCCCTCGGCTGTCCGTCGAGCGAAGCTCGACTTCGTTTAAACTAGGTGGCACTCGATCCGTGACCGCGCAAACCAATCTCTCGAGGCTTAAGCACACCGCTGAGGAGTTGTTGATCCTGCTGTGCCTCCTCCTCGTCGCGTGCATTCCTGCGGTCAGCCAGTCGAACTCCGCTCCGGATACTGCCCACGGCGCACCGCACGATCCCCAGACCGACACCGCCTTCGATCATTTCTACAACATGGATTACGACCGCGCGACACAGGAGTTCGAGAAGATCGTGGAGAAGCATCCCGACGATCCGTTTGCAGTCAACCATCTGCTGACCTCTGTGCTGATGCACGACCTCTACGACACCGGAGCCATGAACACCGGCGACTACGCCAATGACAGCTTCATCGGCCGTGCGCCCCGCCCGACGGACCCGAAGATGAAGGAGCGGATCAAGGAACTGGTTCGGCGGGCAGAAGCTCTGGAAGAGCAGGAACTCAAGGCGAATTCGAAAGACGTAAACGCGCTTTACTGCCGCGGCGTCTCGCGGGCGCAGTTCTCCGTCTACACCGGCCTGGTGGAGCGGGCGTGGTTTTCGGCGCTGCGCAACGCGGTCGGGGCACGCCACGACCATGAACACGTGCTCGAAGTTGATCCCAACTATCTCGACGCGAAAATGGTGGTGGGTACCCATAACTACGTGATCGGGCGCCTGCCTTGGAGCGTGAAGGTGGCCGCGGCCCTGGCCGGGTTAACTGGATCGCCAGAAAAAGGTCTCGACTATCTTCGCGAGGTCGCCAAGAGCGACGGCGAAAATGCGGTCGACGCCAAGGTCGTGCTGACCCTGTTTCTCCGGCGCGAGCACCAGTATGACGAGGCGCTCGGATACATGAACGAGTTGTCGGCGAGGTATCCCAGGAATCATTTGTTCCTCACCGAAGTTGCCAACCTGCAGCGCGCGGCGGGCCGTCTGCAGGAGGCCGAGGCCGTGTATCGCAAAGTCTGGCAGAACGGCCGGGAAGGGAAGTACGGGACCCTGCATTACGAATTGGCAGCGTGGGGACTCGGAGAGTTGTTGCGTAGCGAGAAAAATCTTGCCGGAGCGGCCGCCGCCTATGACCTGGTCAACGACGCTCCCAACCCGGACCCCGATGTCCTGCAAAAGGCCAACCTGGCCGCCGGGGAAATGTACGACCTGCTGCAGAAACGCGATCTGGCCATGAAGAAATATCAAACCGTGCTGGCCGGAAACGCCAACACTGGCCCTGCCGACCAGGCGCGCCGCTACATCAAAGAGGCGTATCGGGAATAGAGGCAAATTTTTATGTGGGGACAGCCGCCTCGGCTGTCCCGCCAAGCGCAGCGAGGCGGCCCGGCCACGGAGGGATCAGGCCGGATGTCTTGCGTCCTTGTGATTTTGAGTTGGTAGATCAGAATTTCAGCCCACACAAACCCAGCGGGCCGCGACGTTTGGGGTATTTGGGCTCTATGGCTATGGCCCCAGCTTGGGTTAATCTATCCCGAGTTTCTTTCATCCCGTCGGAGATCCAATCATGAAGTTTTTCGCGGCACTTAGGATCGCACTTTTCATTTCGCTACTAGCTTCGCTTCCAGCTTTGGGGCAGTGTACGCTGCCCGGAACGCCCTTGGCTGGCACTATCGATTCCACCTTCGACGCCTACACGACTCAGAATGGCCCGGGGTGGACCGGGGCTGACGGCACTTATTCTCTGCCCCTGCCCGACGGAACGAATTTGTGGATGTGGTCGGACTCCTACATCGGCACGGTCGATCCCACCACCCGCCTGCGCAAGAACTATCTCTTCAGCGCACACAACTCGCTCACTATTTTGAATCAGGCGACAGGATCGTGGACTACCGTCGGCTATCCGCCGAAGACGACGTCCTACTTTGCCCCCACGAGCAAGAGCGATTGGTTTTGGGTAGGAGACGGGTATGTAACGCAGCCTACGACGGGGACGTACCAAATCAAGATCATGCTGGTTGAGTGGACTGGCGCATTCAAGATGGTCGGGCATTCGGTGGCGACGTTGTCGTGGCCCAGTCTCTCGATCGTCTCGATCACACCGGTTACAGGACTTGATACGAGTCTGTCGTGGGGCACGAAAATCCTGCCAGTCGGACCCTACTTCTACATTTACGGGCTAAAAGATCCTGGAACCAACACCAAGACCCCTTACGTCGCGCGGACCAATTCCATCAACAATCTGACAAATGCATCGCAGTGGCAGTTCTGGAACGCGACTCAAAAGAAATGGCTGGCGGGAGAATCGAATGCCACTGCCATGAGCGGCGTGGCTGCGGTGACGCCTGAATATTCCGTGGATCAGATGAGCTACAACGGGGGCAAGTTCTACTTGATGGCAGGAATGGATCCGCAGCATCCTGTTTATCCGTTGTGGGCTGCGGTGACAACCTGGTATTCGTGTTCGCCGCAGGGGCCCTGGTCGCACAAGACGACGGTTTACACCGCGCCGGAAGCGGGAGCGAACGGATGCAAGGTGGGCACTCTGGTGACCTACAATGCCAAAGCGCACACGGAATTCACCGATGCGGATGGAATCCTGATGTCCTACAACGTGAACGCGAATACGGGGACGGATCTGGTGTGCGCGGATGATTACAAACCACGGTTCGTGCGAGTGCAGATTCCCGGCGTGACGGACGCAAAATAGGCCGCCCTAAAGCGGGAACCACTTTCTTTCCCGATGCGCTGCCGGCACTGGTTCAGTTTAAGTATTGACATCCTCTGTTCCTCTGGGCGTCATCCTGAGCGGAGCCGGTTTTCAGGCGAAGCGAAGGATCTCGCGCGCAGGCCATAGTGCGTCCGGAAGACTCCCACGCGAGATCCCTCACCCGGCTGAACTGCGCCGGGATCGGGATGACGCCTTCAAACGAGAGCCAAAGGTCCGAACTACACCCG
>JADGNP010000492.1 GCA_017883425.1 Candidatus Sulfotelmatobacter sp.
AAAAGGAATTCCCGCTGCAACTCGTCCCGCGTGAGAGGGTCGAGCGCACCGAAAGGCTCGTCCATGAGCAGTATTTCGGGATCTGCGGCCAACGCCCGTGCCACACCCACCCGCTGCCGCTGCCCGCCCGACAACTGGTTCGGATAACGCGATGCCGTATCTGCCGCCAGCCCCACCACCTGCAGCAACTCTTGTACGCGCGCGCGAACTCGGTCCTCGGACCATCCTGCAATCTTCGGAACCAGGCCGATGTTTCGCTCGACTGAAAAATGGGGGAACAGCCCAACGTCCTGGATGACGTAGCCGATGCTGCGACGCAAGCGAATCACGTCGCCTTCTCCGTTGGACACGCCCTTTACGCGTATCTCCCCGGAAGTGGGAGACAGCAGGCGATTGACCAGCTTGAGCGATGTCGTCTTGCCCGAACCGCTGCGTCCCAGCAGGACAAGTGTCTCGCCACGCTGCACTTGGAGATTGAATCCGGACAGCACTTGTGTGCCCGCTACGCGGTAGGAGACATCACGAAATTCAATCACCGGAATTGCGGCCGCGGGTTGCATGTCCGCCAAGCATACCGGAGTTATCCGTTAAAAGTGGACGGAGATTTTCATTTGAACCTCCGGTGGATTTGCAATACGCGCTTCTCCCAGCGACAATCTTAGGGTGGAAAACGAATCATCGAGCGGCGGTCCAGCCGCGCCGGCCAAGACGCGCGAACCGTTTCTGCCCGGCGCACTCGTGATTGCGACCCTGTGCAATCCGCGCGAGAAGTTCTGGGGGATGATTCTTGCTCTTGCAGCCGAGGGCCTCAGCCTGAGCGGAGCCGAACTCGCCTCCTTTGAGGATCTCGCGGTGATGGTGCGGGACGGCGAGCCGTTCACTCCGGCCGTGGTTTTCTTTCCCATGCACCGCATTGAGCGTGTCGAACTTGACCTGCCCGACGGCAGTCTGCCTTCCCTCTCCCAGCGCTTCTTCTCCAAGACCGGGCTGGAGCCGTCCGCCGCGCTCGCACCCTCCAACAGGGATCCAGCAAAAGCTGCCAATGACCCTCACAACTCCGGACCGCATGCTTCAAAGGATCGCGTGTGAAGCTCTCGCAAATCTTCACTGCTCCCAACCAGCTCACTCTGCTTCGGATGATCTTTGTTCCGTTCATCGTGATTCATCTGGTGGAGGGGCGCTATCTCTGGGCACTGGTCGTTTTCGTGATCGCCGGGTTCAGCGATGGATTGGACGGCTTACTGGCCCGCACCCTGCATCAGCAGACGTTGCTGGGGCAGTATCTGGATCCCATTGCCGACAAGCTTCTGTTGAGCACCATGTTTCTTGTGCTATCCATCTTGCACAAGATCCCGTGGAAGTTTACGGTGCTGGTCTTCAGCCGCGACATTTCGATTCTCGCGGCCAGTGCGGTTCTGTTCGCGATTGCCGGGCTGCGCAATTTCCGCCCCAGCATTTTTGGCAAGGCCAACACTTTCTCGCAAATCAGCGCTGTGTTTTTCGTGCTTCTGTTTGAAATTCGTCCGTCGCGCTGGATATGGATCGCGCGCACGGAGTTTCTGCGAGCCACCTTCATCTTCACCATCGTCTCCGCGCTGCATTATGTCATTCTGGTACAGCAGCGTTTGCGCGAGCACACGCACGCCCTGCCGCCGGCCCGGAATCCAGCGGTCTGATGGCGATTTGACCCACTCTCTTGCCGACCCTAGAATCTTAGGTTCGTTTCCCGATACTCGAACCCCTATGGCTCTTCGTCTCTTTAACACCATGTCGTCGCGGATCGAGGACTTCCGGCCTCTTCGCGACCGCGAAGTCCGCATGTATGCCTGCGGCCCGACCGTGTACGACTACGGACACATTGGCAACTTCCGCACCTTCGTCGCCGTCGACCTGCTGCGCAGATTCTTCCGGCAGAGCGGATACACAGTGCGCCACGTCATGAACATCACCGACGTGGACGACAAGATTATCCGCAATGCAGCGCGCGACGGAGTCAGCGTGCAGCAGTACACCGCGAAGTATGAGAAAGCGTTCCTCGAAGACGCCGCGATGATTGGCATCGAGGAGCCGACGCTGGTGCGCGCTACCGAGCACATTCCGGAAATGGCGGACTTCGTCGCAAAACTGGTGGAGAAAGGATTCGCCTACCGCACTGACGACGGCTCGTATTACTTCCGCATCGCCAAGTTTCCACAGTACGGCAAGCTCTCGAAGAGAGATTTCAGCGGCATGCTGGACGGCGCCCGCGTTGATGTCGATGAATATGACAAAGACAGCGCTCGCGACTTCGCCCTCTGGAAGGCGCCCAAACCCGGCGAGGCTTCGTGGGAATCGGCGATTGGACCTGGGCGTCCGGGCTGGCACTTGGAGTGCTCGGTCATGTCGATGCGGGAACTCGGCGAGACCTTCGACCTGCACGCGGGCGGAGAAGATCTTGTCTTTCCTCATCATGAAAACGAGATCGCGCAGTCAGAATCCTTTACCGGCCAGCCGTTCGTTCATTTCTGGTTCCATGCACGCTTCCTGCTGGTCGAAGGCGAGAAGATGTCGAAGAGCCTGGGGAATTTCTTTACTCTCCGCGACCTGGTTCTGAAAGGGCATAAGCCCTCGTCGATCCGGTACCTGCTCGCGTCCGTTCCTTACAGGAATCAGTTGAACTTCACCTTCGATGGGCTCAAGCAGGCTGCGGTATCGGTTGAGCGCCTGCGGAATTTTCGGCTGCGCTTGAGCTCGGGCAATTTCCCCCCGGGCGCCAACTCCGAGATGCAGACTCTCGCCGCGCAGGCTGTCGAACGCATGACGGCCGCACTTGACGATGACCTCAACACCGCGCAGGCACAAGCGGCGATTTTCGAGATGGTGCGCCAGGCGAATGCGGCGTTCGACACCGGCGGAGTCAAGCAAGATGACGTCCCGCCGCTACTCGCGGTCTTAACCAGGTTCGACGAAGTCTTTGCGGTGCTCGAGGACGACGATGGTCCGAAGATGAAGCGGGTCTGCGATTGGGCCGCGACAGAAGGCCGCGACAAAGACATCAGCGACGAGTTGCGCGAGGCCATTCAGTCGGGACAACTCTCGGACGCCGACATCGAAAAGAAGATTGCTGCCATGAAGGCTGCCCGGGCGTCCCGCGACTTCAAAACCTCAGACGCGCTCCGCGCCGAACTTGCTGAGGCAGGCATCCTCGTGGAAATCACCAAAGACGGCATCCGCTGGAGAAGAAAATGATGTCGCGATGTTAAGCTGAAAGCTTACGGCTGATAGCTGACAGCTGCTCCCGTGAAATCCCTCGACGAATATCTCCGCGACGCTGAGCAGGCCCACGGGCACATCTGTGCCGGGCAAGTGCTAGGCGTCCGCCTCGCAATGCTTGGTTTGCAGAAACTTGGCATCGACGATCCGCAGGGAAAAGACAGGAAGCGCCTCGTAACGTTCGTCGAAATCGACCGCTGCGCCACGGATGCAGTCGCCGTAGTCACAGGATGCCGCCTGGGCAAGCGTGCGTTGAAGTTCCGCGACTGGGGCAAGGTTGCAGCCACATTCGTGGACGTGAACAACGGCAAAGCGATTCGCATCGCGGCTAAAGAATCGTCGAAGGCTCTAGCTCGCCAGATGCATCCGGAGATTGCAGACAAGAACCAGCAGCAGATGCTAGCCTACCGCAAAATCTCCGACGAAGACCTTTTCACCATGCAGTGGGTCAAAGTCGAATTGCCGCCCGAAGAATTTCCGGGATACAAAGGCGAGCGCGTGGTGTGCGATGAGTGTGGCGAAGGGATTAACTTCCGAAGGGAAGTGCGTCGGGATGGAAAAGTTCTGTGCCGGGCTTGCGCTGGGGAATGCTACTACGAGCCGTCAGCGGAGTGACCGCGCATCCACATTCAGGCCTGTTCATAAGCGTACGCCACGCGCAGAACCGTCGCCTCGTCAAAGTGCTTGCCCAGAATCTGTAGCCCGATCGGCAGCTTCTCTTTCGTTTCTGCACACGGCACCGAAATCCCTGGAATCCCCGCCAGATCTGCAGTCACGGTGTAGATATCGGCCAGGTACATTGCCAGCGGATCATTCGACTTCTCGCCGAGCCGGAATGCCGCCGTCGGACTCGTGGGCGTCACAATCGCATCCACCTTGCGGAACGCTTCGTCGAAATCGCGCGTCAGCAGTGTCCGCACCTTCTGCGCTTTAAGGTAGTACGCATCGTAGTAGCCGGCGCTCAACGCATATGTACCGAGCATGATGCGCCGCTTCACCTCGGCCCCGAAGCCCTCGTCGCGGCTGCGACGGTACAT
>JADGNP010000493.1 GCA_017883425.1 Candidatus Sulfotelmatobacter sp.
ACTCCTCAACGGTCCTGGCCGCTGAGGTATGCTCTCTCCCATGGAATCCGGTTTCCAATGCGCCGCCTGCGGAGAATGGAACACGACTTCCGTGGACGAGTCCGCCGGACGCCGCCAGAGCTACGTCGAAGACTGTCAGGTCTGCTGCAAACCGAATGTCCTGCGCGTCGAGTACGATACTTCGTCGCAGGAATTCTTCATCACCGCCGAACTGGAGTGAGCGGAAGACGGACCTCAGACCTCAGACCTCAGACCTCAGACCTCAGACCTCAGACCTCAGACCTCAGACCTCAGACCTCAGACCTCAGACCTCAAGATCCCCTCGCGAGATTTTGGACCCTTGGCCGCCCCAGGCTCGCAGTTGGCCGGGGTCCGACGTCCGACGCTGACGTACTCGCCCACATCCTCGGCTCGCGCTATAGTTAGCAGTTCCCTGGCATCACAGAAAGGACAGACCGCAATGGCAACCGGCTACGGCGCTGGCAGGATGGTGGCTCACAATATGGTGACCACCCAGTTTGAACTCACCGGCTTCCGCGTGACGCGCACACTGGGCGTCGTGCGCGGCATCGTCGTGCGCTCGCGCTCCATCTTCGGAACCATCGGTGCCGGCCTCCAGACGCTGGTCGGCGGCAACATCACGCTGCTCACCAACCTGTGCGAGAAGACCCGCCAGGAGGCCTTCGACCTGATGCTGCAACACGCCGCCGAGTTAGGTGCGAACGCCGTAGTGGGCGCGCGCTACGATGCGACCGAGATCATGCGGGGCGTCACCGAAGTGCTCGCCTACGGCACGGCAGTATTCGTCGAACCGGCGAAGTGAGAAACCACGGAGAAATGAAAACCACAGAGGATGCGGAGGACGCGGAGAAAACCAGGGTAATTCAGATCATTGACTCGACTGCGAAATGATTGCCGGCCTTGATCGGCTCTTATTTTGTTTTCTCTGCGTCCTCCGTGTCCTCTGTGGTCTTCCATTCATGATTGTCTATTCTTTATAGAGAAAACCTGCGACCAGCGCGGTTAGGATAGCGCCCAGCCACATCTCGATCATCCAGCCAAAAGGAAGCGCGCGCCCAACGGAGGACCATGTGGCCTGCGCAAAGTTGTCCGGGAAGCCAGCGAAGAAGCCCACCAGAAAGCCGATCTTCAGCGCCGTGCCGGGGCCGGGGCCCAGTCCCTGCCGTGCCCATGCATACAGATGCGCGACCGCAATCGCCAGAATAAAAAGGAGCACGATCCACTGGGCCATGAAGAAGGGATAGCGCGGCGTTTTCAGGAACCACCCGGCATTCTGGGCGACCACGTAGCGGGAAGCTGTGATGTAGTGATAGATGAAAAAGCTCCACAGGTTCCACACCACGCCTCCCGCCAAACCGCCCAACCAGATTCTGCCTCTGTTGAGTTTCATGCAACGCCTCCTCGATTATGTGTTTGAGAACAGGGCCCGACCAGATGCGCGAAGTGTACACCAAATCGTTCGTGAGTGAACTGCCGGGCTTACGCCCGGCCGGACAGCCGGAGCCTGCCTTGAGCGAAGCCGAAGGGGCGGCTGTCTCCACATCAGCCTTGCGGGAATCTACGACAGGAGTTTCGCCAGGACCCGCTGCCGCTGGGTGAAGGTGCTTTGCATCTGGCGGCGGACGAACAGCGCGTTGACGATCGCGCCAAAGAACCCGAAGCCAACTTCATAGTCGATCAAGTCGCGGACGAGCGTCCCGGCAACTCCTTCGCGCTCTTCCACCCGGAATTCATGGCGGTGATGCCAGCTCTTGAATGGACCTTTATCCTGCACGTCGGCGAAGGAATGATTCCATTCGAATTCGGTGATGCGCGCGATCCACTGCGCGCGCACAGGCAGAAAAGGGAAGATGCGAAATGAAGTGACGATGGTAGATCCCACGCCGGCGGCCTTGTCGTCGGCGCTGCCCGAGGGCGGCGGGGCCAGGCGGTGGAGTTGGACAATCTTCGTGTCGCTGTCTGGAGGCATGATGCGGGGCAGGTTCTCGGGATTGGAGAAGAATGCAAATACGCGCTCGACCGGGAAGGGAACCCAGTGCTCGAATTGGAGATGGTGAGTCATTCGATCGCTCTCCAGGCCTCGCGGTTCTGTCATCCTGAGGCCCGCGCTTCTTGTGGGCCGAAGAGCCTGCCCTGAGCCTGTCGAAGGGACCCATGCAGTTTGCCGGGGATAGCATGGGTGTCCTCAGGATGGCAGCGCGTGCAGGAAAGATACTCGATCCGGAGAGCCGGATGCTCTCTGTCGATGGCCCACTATGCCCGCAAACCGCTGGTCTGACCACCCGATCCGCAAATTTCCACAGGAAAATCCGCGCCAGTCGCGGAGATCAAGGGAAATCTTAGCGAAAGAATAGCGAAAGAACCAAGACCGTAAACCCAACCCCTTGTGGTCGCTCGAATAGTTAACCACAACCCTTCGTATTTTCCGGAATCAGTGCAGGAGTGGGACTGCCACCATCAAGTTTCTGCTTGACAATAAACGACTTACAGCTAAGATGTGGTAGAAAGTGGTACGAAGTGGTAAGGCCAGTAAGGGCCGGGGACGTCAGGAGCTGAAAACGAGGAGCCGGTGGGAAACCGACCCAGAAGCACGACAGACAGCCCGAATCGCCCGACTTTGACCGAACTTTGCACCGCTTTTACCTCCCTTGTTGCTGTCTTGGTGGCTTACAGAAGGAACGGCCCCGTGAGGGGAACCGGCCTCCTTAGGGGCCTTACACATGTTTCGCGGCAATCATCCAACCCGGGTCGACGAAAAAGGACGGCTCAAGGTCCCGGCCGAGTTCAAGCGGGTGATCGACGAGAAATACAGTCAGCAATTCTACATCACAAGTCTGGATGGGAAGGTTGCTCAAGTGTATCCCTTCGAGGAATGGGAGCGGATCGAGCAGAAGTTAGCCGGGCTCTCCAATTTCAATCCTACGAAGAAAAAATTTCTGGACCGGACGAACTATTACGGGCAGCAGGTCGAGATGGACGGGCAGGGACGGTTGTTGCTGCCGCAGCTGCTGCGCGAGACCGGGCAGATCAAGGGCGAGGTAGCGGTTCTGGGGAATTTGACGTATCTCGTGGTCAGGAACCTGGAGCTGTTCAAGAAAGAGATCGAGGAAGAAAAGTTTACGCCTGACGATGAGAAGACGCTCGACGAACTGGGCATCTAGTGGGCGGGGAATCAACAGACACCCCTCAGGGGGTTGGGCATGGTGGTGGAAGAGCGAGCCATGTGCCGGTTCTTTTAAAAGAAGCGATCGACTTTTTAGCCGTGCGGCGGGGTGGGACCTATATCGACGCCACGGTGGGTTTGGGCGGACACAGTTGCGAAATCGCAAAACGCCTCGGCGCACCGGGACATTTGATTGGCCTCGATAAAGATCCTGCAGCGCTGGCCATCGCGCAAGAAAGGCTCCTCGTTGGTCGTTCGTCGTTAGTCGTTGGGAAAATCGACTGGCCGACGGTGACGTTGCTGCATCGGTCATTTGCCGAACTGGCCAACGACCAACGACCAGGGACCATCGACGGGATCCTGGCCGACATTGGAGTCAGCAGCCTGCAGTTGGACGATGCGGCGCGCGGATTTAGTTTTCAGGCGGACGGACCGCTCGACATGCGGATGGACCCGCGGTCGGAGCGTACCGCCGAACAAGTGGTAAACCACCTCGACGAGCGACAGCTTGCCGATGTGATTTACGAATTCGGAGAGGAAAGGAGGTCGCGGAGAATCGCCAGAGCCATTTGCCGGTCGCGGCCGATACGATCTACCGCACATCTTGCGGATGTCATATCAGCCGCGGCCCGGCCAATGAATTCTGAACAGAGGCGAATTCATCCGGCGACCAGAACTTTTCAAGCTCTTCGAATCTTCGTAAACCGCGAACTGGACGATCTGCAGGCGCTGCTGGAAGCGGCGCCGCGGATTCTGAAGCCAGGAGGGCGCGTGGTGGTGATCAGTTTTCACTCGCTGGAAGACCGCATCGTGAAAGATGCGTTCCGCGAGGGAGCGAGACAAGGTTACTTCAGTTTGCTAACCAAGAAGCCAGTAACGGCAACTGAAGTAGAAAGCGATCGCAATCCGCGGGCCCGCAGCGCGAAATTGCGGGCGGCGGAAAAGGTTTAGGGCGCCCTTAGGGAAGTCAAAAGCTTAACCACGGAGGGCACGGAGGACGCAGAGTTTGGCTCCGGAAAACCTGCCGGAGTTCCCGGCACAGCTGTCATGGCGTGCCGGGCCTTCAAGATTCAGGTTGGTGACCAAGCGGACGAAGATCCGC
>JADGNP010000494.1 GCA_017883425.1 Candidatus Sulfotelmatobacter sp.
CCCGCGTGAAACACCTTCACGCCCGCCATGCCGCCCGCCTCTTCCAGTCCATCAATTCGCTTTCCGACCTCGTACGTCCCCGGATATCCCCCCGACGACATCACCACGCACGCCGAAGCATCCTGCGACCACTTGAAATCCCCTTCGCTCACGCGCCCCTCAATCGAAGCCTCCAGTGCCTCGGTCAGATCGCTCTCCAGCCGCATCAAAATCGGCTGCGTCTCCGGATCGCCAAACCGGCAGTTGAACTCCAGCACCATCGGCCCACGTGCCGTCATCATCAGCCCGCAGTACAGCACGCCCTTAAACTCCGCGCCCTCGGCCTTCATGCCCGCAACCACAGGCCGCGCGATGTGGTGTACCAGCCAGTCGCGCATCTGATCGTCGACAATGTCTGCAGTTGAGTACGCTCCCATGCCACCCGTGTTCGGACCGGTGTCGCCGTCCCCCACGCGCTTATGATCCTGCGCCCCCACTAGCGGCGCCACGCGCTCGCCGTCGCTGAACACCAGGAAGGAAAGCTCGTCCCCCTTCAAACACTCTTCCAGCACCACGCGCGCGCCCGCCTCGCCCAGCATCCGTCCACTGAGCATTTCCGCCGCCACGCTGGCCGCCTCTTCCTTGCTCTTGGCGATGACCACGCCCTTGCCCGCCGCCAGTCCGTCCGCCTTCACCACCACCGGCACATGAAAATGACCAAGAGCCGAACGCACCTGCTCAATCGAGTCACAAATGGCAAAGGGAGCCGTTGGGATGTGGTGGCGCTGCAGAAATTCTTTGGCGAAACTCTTGCTCGATTCCAATTGCGCCGCGGCCCGCGTCGGACCGAACGCACGCCACCCACGCTGGGTGAACTCGTCCACCACGCCCAGAGTGAGAGGCAGTTCCGGACCGACCACCGTCAGATCCGGCTGCAGGCGCGTAGCCAGTTCCGTGATCGACTCCAGACTCTTCAGGTCCGCCGCCACGCACTCCGCATCATCCGCAATGCCGCCGTTCCCCGGCGCGCAATAAAGTTGCGAAACACGCGGCGACTGCCGCAGCTTCCATACCAGCGCATGCTCGCGCCCGCCGCTTCCTAGGACCAGAACTTTCATAAGCCAGAGAAAATCAAGGTTAGGGGTTCAAGAGGAATGCTGTCAAACGGAGAACTGGGGCATGCGGGGAGAACTGCCGGTCCGGCTCGCCATTCCGCAAAACCGAACAGATTGCCATTTTGTGTTCCCAGCAATCCCAAATGTGATAACACCACTCCTAAGCTGCTCCTCCGAATCATGCTGTAGCAGTGGCCTGATCAGCCAATCTCTCCGAGGTGCCCGTATGACGTCGCGCAAATTCCGATTCGCTCTCGTGCTCGCCGCAACCTTCCTCGCATTCACCTGCCTCGTCACCGCACAGGATTTCAAGAAGCAGGTCATCTACCAGATCGTCACCGACCGGTTCTTCAACGGAAACACCAGCAACGACAATCCTTCCCAAAGCTCTGGCCTGTTCGATTCCACGCGGACCAACTGGTTCGCCTATTGGGGCGGCGACCTCGCCGGAATCCAGCAGAAGATGTCCTACATCAAGGGCATGGGCGTCACCGCGATCTGGATTTCTCCCACCGTGGATAACGAGAACCGGAACATGAACAGCAGCACGCCCATCTCCGCGCCTTATCATGGATACGACGCCCGCGACTTCATGCGCGTCGACGAACACTTTGGCGACGCCGGCAATTCCTGGACCGCCTTCAACAACCTCGTCACCGCAGCCCACCAGAACGGCATCAAGGTGATAGTCGATTGGGCTAACAACCACTCCAATTACAACGGAGGCGGGGAGTCCGGCGCGCTCTACAACAACGGCGTCTTCATGGCCTCCGACAGCAACGATCCCAGCAGCTATTTCCATCACAACCCGAATATTTCCGACTATAACGACCGCTATCAATTGCAGTACTACGCCCTCGCTGCCTTGGAAGATCTGAACCAGGAAAATGCGACCATCGACAGCTATCTCAAGACCGCCATGCACCAGTTCCAGCAGCACGGCGCCGACGGTTTCCGCCTCGACGCCATCAAACACGTAACCTGGGGCTGGGAATATTCCCTGGCTAACTCCGTCTTCAATCAGTCCCCCGCCTTCCTTTACGGGGAATGGTACTCCAACGATCAGTACGATCCGCTTTACCACGATGCCTACAAGTTCGCCAACCAGAGCGGCATCAGCGAACTGGATTTTGGCCTGAACACCGCCGTGCGTGACGTCTTTGCCAGCAACAACAACTTCTCCGAGATCGATGGCACCATCTCCACGGAGAATTCGAGTTTCCTCTGGAACAATGACCTGGTTACCTTTTTCGACAGCCACGACGAATCGCGCCTGCTGACCCTGAACAACAACAACAATCGCCTGCACCAGGCCATGGCTTTTCTGCTGACCTCCCGCGGCATCCCGGTCATTCTTTATGGGGACGAGCAGTATCTGCACAACGACACCAACAGCGGAAATGATCCCTACGACCGAGTCCAGATGAGTTCGTTCAACACCAGTACCACCGCCTACCAACTCATCAACAAACTGGCTACTTTGCGCCAGAACAACGACGCTCTTGGTTATGGCGGCTTCCAGCAGCGCTGGCTCAACGGCGACGTCTACATTTACGAACGCAAGTTCTTCAATGATGTCGTGCTGGTCGCGATCAACAAGAACGATTCGACCGGCTACGCGATCTCTGGCCTCGACACCGCGCTGCCGGCCGGCACTTACCCCGACTATTTGACCGGACTCCTCAGCGGATCGAGTCTCACCGTAACCGCGGGCAGCGGCGGCAACAATCCCGCCAACAACTTCACCCTGCCCGCACACACCGTGGCCGTCTGGCAATCCGTCGGCACGCCCACCGCTCCCGAAGTGGGATCCATTGGACCAACCGTAGGCCAACCCGGAATGACGGTCACCATCGCCGGCAAAGGATTTGGAAATTCCAACGGCACGGTAATGTTCGGCTCGACCGCAGCCTCCATAAAATCGTGGTCCGACACTTCGGTGACGTTCACCGTGCCCAGTGTGAGCAATGGCATTTACCAGGCGCAGTTGAAGAGCAATGCGGGAACCGCTGCCAACACGATCCAATTCACCGTGCTGACCGCTCAGCTCATCCCCGTGACCTTCACGGTGAACAATGCCTCTCCCACCAACCCGGGGGATTTCATCTTTCTCACCGGCAGTACGATCGAACTCGGAAACTGGGGCACCACCTTCGACACAGCGATCGGCCCCATGCTCGATCCCAACTATCCCAACTGGTTTCTGAACGCCTCGCTTCCCGCCGGCACGCAAGTGCAATTCAAGTTCATCAAGATCGCCGCCAACAGCGCCGTCACCTGGGAAAACGGATCGAACCATCAATACACCGTCCCCACCGGTGGCACCGGATTCGTGAATGTAAGTTGGCAATACTAGGCCAGTAACAGTCGAACTACTGAAGACGGGGATGGCGCGAACTGCGGGTGCCCCACGTCTCGTGCCTTTCGAGACGTGGGGATTTTGGCTGAAAGCTGAATTCTTCCCGAAATCTTGTCAATAAGCAAAAACTACACGATCGAGCCTATCCCGATGAAAGCATTCCAAATATAAAGACCCCAACCATGTCCACTTTGCCCCCACCAATTTAGTAAACTAAATCTATAGAGTTATAAATCAGAAAGGCGCGGCCCACCGGTCGCGCCCTTTGCGTTTTGGGGACGAGTCTCGGGGCGGGGCGGATGAAGCGTTGGGGTAAGTTCGGCACTCTCAAGGAGCGTGGCGAATGGGTCGAACTACAATTCATGGCAGCTGCCGCCTCGCGTGGTTATCACGTATTGAAACCCTGGGGAGACTCTCTGCCCTACGATGTCGCCATCGACCAGAGCGGTAACCTCATGCGGGTGCAGGTTAAGTCCAGCAGCGTGCGCAACGGCACCGGATACTTCTGCCAGTTCCGCCGCAACGCTCTCGCCAAGCACCCCTACACGGTCGACGAAGTCGACCTCTTCGCCGCCTACATCATCCCGGAAGACACCTGGTACTTGATCCCCGCAGTCGTGATCCTCAAGCCAACCCGCAAAGTCGGCCTCACGGTCTATCCCGTAACCGCCCTCAAGCAGGACCGCTACAAATACGAACACTACCGCGAAGCCTGGGGCCTCCTTGCCAAAACCAGACGCGACCTAGCTCGCCGCGGGAAGTCCCGCTGAGTTCGTGTGGAGCGGACACTCCTGTCCGCTGCCGTTGAAGTTGCTCTTGAATTTGAAGTTG
>JADGNP010000083.1 GCA_017883425.1 Candidatus Sulfotelmatobacter sp.
GTCCGCGGTGGATACGTGCGCTGCACAATCGGTGGCGATCGCGTGAAGATCGTCGGCCAGGCACGCTTGTACCTTCACGGCACGCTCGAACTCTAAAGCGTCTGTCTCCAGAGCGAGAACCTGACACGCACCGTCAACCAATTCGTTGCAATTGGCTTTTAAGGCGATGAGGTTTTGGCGAAGCGAGTAACCCATAGCACAGAAGTCGGAAGTGTCACTATATTATTCGATTGTCAATGGAATCGTGCCGCATGAGACCTGTCTTTCAGTGGAACCTGGGGGGGCGCGCGCTGGAACTCGGCAAACGCACGTTGATCATGGGCATCGTCAACGTCACCCCGGATTCGTTTTCCGACGGCGGCCAGTTTCTGGACCGCGACCGGGCCATCGAACATGCGCAGAGATTGCTGGACGAAGGGGCCGACATCCTTGACATTGGCGGCGAGTCGACGCGGCCCGGAGCGCGCGTTGACCCCGGTGCTCCGAAGCCAGCCGAGGCGAAGAAGGGTCCGGCGGCGAGTCTCAAGGCGGCGCCCGCCGTGAGCGCGCCCGCGGTCAATGCGGAAGAAGAACTCAAGCGTGTGCTTCCCGTGATCGCCGGGTTGAAGAAAAGACATCCCGCTGCAGTGCTCTCCGTGGACACCTACAAGGCGGACGTGGCCCGCGCGGCTGTGGGCGCCGGAGCGGAGATCGTGAACGATGTCAGCGGATTCCGCTGGGATGGGCGAATGGCGAAGACCGTGGCTGAGCTCAAATGTGGCGCGGTTCTGATGCACATGCGGGGACGTCCCGAAGAGTGGCGCACGCTGCCGCCGCCGGGCGACATCGTGCTGCTGGTGAAGCGGGAACTCAAGGAGTGGGCTGAGAAGGCGGTGCTGGCAGGCGTGCGGCGGGAGCGGATCGTGCTCGATCCCGGTTTCGGATTTGGGAAGAGTTTCGACGAAAACTATCCCCTGCTGGGACGTTTCAGCGAATTGCAGGCGGTGGGATTTCCGCTGCTGGCGGGTACTTCGCGGAAATCCTTTATTGGCCGAACCCTGGGCACGGACGGGAAGGATGCTCCACCCGAGGGTCGCCTTTATGGAACGCTTGCGACCCAGACCGCGCTAATTCTCAAGGGCGCGCACATTTTGCGGACCCACGATGTCAAGGCGGCGGTGGAAGCGGCTCGCGTGGCGGATGCGATCTTGCAGGCGCGGTAGAACCGGGCCGAAATTACAGCTCCCGGCGGCACCAGCCGGGGTGGTCGCTGCGTGCGAGCACTGGCGTTCGAGCAAAAAGGCGTCCGAAAATTTCGGACGCCTTTTTGTCACTCTTACTGAAACACTCCCGCTCTTCGCTAAGCGTGGGGTTTCTCGTCCTGCTTCTTTTTCTCGTCTTGCTTCTTCTTCTCCTCCGGGGTTAGCGGGCGCTGCTGAGGCTGTGCCGGGCGCACTTGCGCCGGCGGCGGCGTACGCTGCGGAGGGCGCTCGCTGGGCGGAGGATTCGACGGACGCGCCGCCGGTTCGTTGCGCTGCTGCGGCGCCGCTCGATTCGGTTCAGGCCGGTTGTTCGGCTGGGCCGCAGGCGCACGATCATTGCGCGCCGGGGGCTCTGCCGGACGACTGTTCGGCGCCGGTTGATTGGGCTGTGGACGATTCGGCTCCGGCCGGTTGTTCGGCTGGGCCGCAGGCGCACGATCATTCTTCGCCGGCGGCTCTGCCGGACGATTATTCGGCGCCGGTTGATTGGGCTGCGGACGATTCGGCTCCGGCCGGTTGTTCGGCTGGGCCGCAGGCGCACGATCATTCTTCACCGGTGGTTCTGCCGGACGATTGTTCGGCGCCGGTTGATTGGGCTGCGGACGATTCGGTTCGGGACGATTGTTCGGCGCCGGTTGATTATTCGGAACCGGACGGTTGGGTTGCGCCGGACTTGCGCCTGGCCGCTCGTTCGCAGCCGGAGGATTACCTGGCCGGGTCGCTGGTTGGTTCGCCGGCGTATTAGCCGGTTGATTGCCAGGCCGTACCATGGTGGTTGGCGTAGCCGGCTTTCCCGGAGGCGCCTGCTTCACCTGAGGATGCGCTGCTGCGGCATTATTCGCGGGACGCAAACGTTGCATCTCTTGCCGCGCGATGGGCTGCCCAGGGTGGGCTGCCAGCGCCTGCTGCCGGGCTGCAAAAGGTACCGGCGGAGGCGGCGCAGCCGCCTTTGCAATGACCGGGCGATTCGCAACTGCCGCCGGAGGCGCTGCCACTCGCTTCGCGGTATTAGTATGCGGTCCGAGCACGCTGGCAGACGTGGGAGCGACCGCCACTCTCGAGTTCATCGGCGCGGAGGCAATCTCCCTTGCGTTGAGCCGCACCGCTGATCGGGAAACGGGCTGTGCGCTCGCGAAGGAGCGCTGCGGAACGGCTGTCACCGCACCGGAAACGTTCCTGTTCGCATACGTGACATTGTTGATGGTCGTGTTGTTGTTGACGATGGTTGTGTTATAGACGTTGGTCACCGTCGTGGTATTCACGGTGGTGTTGCTGACGTTCACGCGATTGACGTACCCACGACTCACCCGATAAGACGGCACATACACTTCTCGTGGGCCTAAAGGAAACCAGCCCACATTGCCGCCGAATCCGCCGCCGCCTCCGCCCACGAAGACGACCAGAGCGGGCGCGTAAACCGGCCGCACTTCCATCGGTCCCGGCACCCAGCCCCACCGGCCTCGAATCGATAGCCAGCGTCCGTAGTGAAACGGAGCATAGCCCCACGGTGCATCATCCACCCAGGTCCATCCCCACGGATCGATCCAGGCCCAGTGGCCGTCATGATAAGGGGCCCACCCTGCGGACACATGGGGGTACCAGACGTTGCCGTAGCCGGGATCCGGGTTCCAGTCGCCGTTGTCATCCAAATCCTCGTACCCGACGACGTCATGAGAGACATATCTCGCCGACCGCGAATTTTCAGTGCGATGGTCACGGGTATCGGTCCAACTATCGAAATCGTCAGGAGCGCCCACATTCTCCACTTGGGCCCTCAATGTATCTGTTCCTTCGAAGGTGGCTCTCTGTCCGGCATGCACCGTGTAGGTTTGCCCGTTGCCGGTCGATTCGCCTTCTCCTTCGCGAATGCTGACCACGGTGTAACTTCCATCTTCACTGGCTTCCACCCGGTAGCGGCCCGGCTGGAAGATGGAGAAGGCCTGGTTGGGCGTGTCGATCTCAAACACGTCGTCGCGATCCAAATGGCGGACGCGAACGCTGACCGATCCCGAACTCAGTTGGATTTGAGCGGTGCGATCGTCGAGATTGAGAAAGGAGATGCCGGTATTGCCGTCCAGATCGATAACCGCCGCCCCGAGTTCGAGTTCGGCGCGAGAGTCTTTGTCGGCCCATACTTTGTCGCCCGTGGTCATTGGCCGGTTCCGCACGGCCTCCACCCATTCCGACTCTCCAGCGGGCTGGAAGGAAATCGATCCCTGCATTTGCCCGAGACGCGCCACGCGGCTCGGGGGATCATCTTGATCTGGTTGGTCCTGAGCAACGGCCCGCTGCGCGAGCGCAGTGCTCACTATCGCCACCGCCACCAGGGCGATCGTCCGACGCAGGTTCTTCGTAAGTTCTTTCATAGTGATGTCATCCTTCAGAGCGGAGCTTTCAACTCTCGCTCGCACTTCCGTGCGATTGTTATGGCCCAAGTCCGGGCCGCGTTCATTGGCGCGAGCTTCGGACCTGGACCTCTATGATGCCATCTGGAGAGGGGCACGCCCCTACAGAGGAAACCCGATGGATTTATTGTCAATCTTCCCCGCCGCTCCCGCAAGGGCCGAAAGGGCGTCCGACACTGCGTGCCTTGCTCTGAGACGGGGAGATGCAGTCTAGAATGCCTTGCTGGAATCCAGCAGGATGGTCACTGGTCCCTCATTCACCAGTTCCACCTGCATCATTTCCTGGAAGCGGCCGGTTTCGCAGCGTAGACCCACGGCTTGAATGCGCCCGACAAAAAACTCATAGAGGCGACGCGCGTGGTCTGGCGGAGCTGCGGCATCGAACGACGGACGCTTGCCGCGGCGCACGTCTCCGTACAAAGTGAACTGCGAGACCGCGAGCACGCTGCCGCCTACGTCCTGCACGCTGCGGTTCATCTTTCCGTCGTGGTCCTCGAAGATGCGGAGGCCGGCAATCTTTTCGGCGAGATACGTTGCGTCGGCCTCCGTGTCCTCGTGTGCGACGCCCAGCAGAACCAGCAATCCCAGGCCGATCTCACCGCTGGTCCACTCGTTGATCGTGACCTTGGCGCGGCTGACGCGCTGCACGACGGCACGCATACGGCTTCTCTCGCCTCTCAGTGACCTGCTTCCGTCACCATCGATTCATGTCCAGCTACACATTGCCAGCGGCCTTCGCGATACACATACACGTCGGTGAAGCGCACCCTGGCCACGATCTTGCCCTGCGCATCGACGGCCGTCGCCAGTCCGCGGATGTAGCCGAAATCGCCGTGTACCTGGGCGCGTAAATCCGAGAGTTCGTGGTGGACGGCAGGATGTTCAGCGGCTTTCGCCAGAGCGGTTGCGCGGGCAGTGAGTTGGCCATCGGGGCCGGCGTCCTCGAACTCGTCCGCCAGAATGCAGCCCAGAGCCGCTGTATCCCGTTGCTCCAGTGCCCGCGCCCAGGTCTGCTCGATCTGAATCAAGGCCTTGCCGTCCTTCGCCTGGTCCGTGGGACACGGGGCCGCAGCCGCCAAGGGACAAAGCAACAGAATCCATAACGTATGCTTCACGCAAGACTCCTCACGGCTTCCGTCCGCCCGACCCATCATACCCCCGGCCAACGTTTGACCCCGGCGACGCCCTGCCTTTAGGATTCAAGAGTGCAATCCCTAGTCAGCCGAGGCTTTGCCGGAAGTGGCAGGGCCCTTCCTTTACACTAATTCACCGGGACAATTACACTACACACTCTCCTTTTTTCGTATCGCAGTGCGTAAGACGTGCCAGAGTTGTAGAGGGCCAAAGCCCGAGCCAGCAGAAATCAGAGCTGCAGGAATAAGGGCTGCGATTGCGCAACGGAAGCAACCGAATTCAAATCTAATCGAGGCAAGCGAGGGAAACATGGCAGCCGTAGACGAGAAGGTAAAACAGATTATCGTGGAGCAGTTGGGAGTGGATGAGGGCGAAGTCACATCGAGCGCGTCGTTCGTGGACGACCTGGGCGCAGACTCGCTCGACACCGTCGAATTGGTTATGGCTTTCGAAGAGGCCTTCGACATCGAAATCCCCGACGAGGATGCGGAGAAGATTCGCACCGTGCAGGACGCTGTGGACTACATCGGCAAGCACGCGAAAGCGGGGAAATAGTTGGGACGCAGGGTCGTAGTTACAGGCCTGGGTTTGATCTGTGGCGTGGGCAATTCCACCGACGTGGTGTGGAAGGCCCTGCTTGCGGGCAAGAGCGGTGTCGGACGCATCACCAGTTTCGACCCCGCTGCCTTTGCCTGCCAGATTGCCGCCGAGGTTAAGAACTTCGACCCGCTGAACTACATCGAGAAGAAAGAAGTCAAGAAAATGGGGCGCTTCATTCATGTGGCGATCGCCGCCGCCGATGAAGCGCTGAAGATGTCGGAACTGAAGATCACCCCGGAAAACGACGAACGCGTCGGCGTTCACATCGGGTCGGGCATCGGCGGGTTCGACATCATCGAACGCGAACACGCCGCGCTGGTGGCAGGCGGGCCGCGCAAGATTTCTCCATTTTTCATTCCGGCCGCCATCATCAATCTTGCGGCCGGACAGGTTTCGATGCGCCACGGGGCCAAGGGGCCGAACGAGGCGACCGCGACGGCCTGCACCACCAGCGCGCATTCCATTGGAGATTCTTTCCGCATCATTCAGCACAACGATGCCGATGTGATGATCGCCGGCGGCGCCGAAGCCGCGATTACTCCCATGGGGGTTGGTGGGTTCGCCGCCATGCGCGCGCTCTCGACGCGCAACGACGCACCCGAGAAGGCCAGCCGTCCCTGGGATCGAGACCGCGACGGTTTTGTCATGGGCGAAGGCGCGGGCATCATGATCCTGGAAGAGTTGGAGTTCGCCCGTAAGCGCGGCGCCCGCATTCTGGCGGAGATCGCGGGATACGGCATGAGCGGCGATGCTTACCACATGACCCAGCCGGCGCCGGAGCATGAAGGCGGATTCCGCGTCATGCGCAACGCGGTGCGCGATGCGGGCGTTACTCCCGACGTGGTCGACTACGTCAATGCCCACGGCACTTCGACGCCCATCGGCGACACGCTCGAGGCGCATGCCATCCGCAACTTTTTTGGCGATCGCAAGGTTGCGGTGAGTTCCACCAAGTCGATGACCGGGCACCTGCTGGGCGGGGCGGGAGGGCTCGAAGCCGGCATTACCGTGCTGGCGTTGCGTGACCAGATTCTGCCTCCGACCATCAACCTGGAGAATCCCGACCCCGATACCGTCGGCATGGACCTGGTTCCGAACCACGCGCGCAAGGCGGAACTCGAATACGCCATGTCGAACTCGTTCGGCTTCGGCGGGACCAACGGCGCATTGTTGTTCCGGCGTTGGAGCGAATAAATTCCCTCTTCGGGCCTTGTCTACAGGCGCGCTCGCCCGCTCCAACTCCCTCATTTCGCGGCAGTTTTACTGCGTAATGTCCTCTCTCTCGCGTTCTCGAAAAAAGTAACGACACTTTGGTACTTCGCCCGTTGACCCTTTGTGTCTTTTCAACGATGGCGACCGCCTCCACAATGGTTTTGAAAGTGGAGTCTTTCCCCTCGCCTATGGATAAAGCTTTCACCACAACCTTCGCCCCAGCTCTCACCCGAAAGGCGGCTGCCCGCACCGCGCTTGTGGGCTTGGATGAACCCTCCCGTGCACTGCTGGCGGAAGGTTTCCGCCAGTTCGGCATTGAAACCGTGGTCGTGACTGCAAACGCTGCCGAGCGGCTGAAGAAAGAAAAGTTCGAGGCTTGCGTGCTGAGCCTGGGAGAGGGCGCCGACTCGGTGATGGAAGCGGCCCGATCTTCCCCTTCGAACAGCCGCTGCATCATTTACGGCGTAGGCGGTAACGCGCAGGAAGCGATGAGCTACTCCAAGTACGGCATCAACGCCATGTTCAACGAGCCCCTGGAGCGGCCTGCCGCCCTGAAGCTGATACGCGCCACGCGCATGCTCGTGCTGCATGAATTCCGCCGCTACGTGCGCATCCCGGTGATGACTGAGGTCTCGATCGTCGGCGATGGCCGTCGTATCAGCGCGAGCAGCATCGAAATCAGCAGCGGAGGCATGTCCGTCAAGAGTTCCGAAGACTTTTCGATCGGAACGAGCGTTGAGATTTCCTTTGCCCTGATGACCCTACCCCGCGTCAATCTTAAAGCCGCGGTGAGCTGGCGCAAGCCCAAGTCGCTCGGAGTGCGGTTCGACGCCACCGACGAACGACGCCACAAGGTCAAGACCTGGATCGATTCCTACCTCGAAAACTGAGTCGCCCCGGCGCCGGCAAAACCTTTAACCGCCCAGGACGCAGAGACCGCCGAGGAAATGATTGGTGCGACTTTTCCTCGCCATTCTGTTCCTAGTTTTTTCTCGGCGTTCTCTGCGATCTCGACGGTGCCCTATCTTTAGGACGTGCCTCGTGCCGTTAGAATAGGTTTGTGCCCGAAGCCAGCACTCGCGATACGACCGCGCCGGCGCAACCTGCCACTGGCCCCCGCCGCTTTACCCTTCGCCAGCGCATCGTTCTGCGCATCATCATCTGGGCCGGATACTGGGTCATTCGCCTGATTGGCCCCACCTTGCGGGTCTGCATATCCTACGAAGAAGGTGCGCAGGAAACCCTGGACCAACGTCCGCTCGTCGTATCGTTCTGGCATTCCTGCATGATCCCGGCGACATACATCTGCCGAGACATGGGCGTGCGCGTGATGAGCAGCTACAGCTACGACGGCGAGTACATGGGCCGGATCATCCGCAAGTTCGGCTTTGTTGCGGTCAAGGGATCAAGCAGCCGCAACGCCGTCCGCGCCTTGCTCGGCCTGCGTCGCGCGCTCACAGAAGGCTGGACGGTGGCCTTCACTCTCGATGGCCCGCGCGGCCCGCGCCACAAAGTGAAGCCCGGACCGGTGGCGCTGGGACGATCCACGGGCGTGCCTTTGAGCATGTTTCATGTCGCCGTGGATCGGGCCTGGGTGCTCAACTCCTGGGACCGCATGATGATTCCGATGCCGTTCTCGCGGGTCCTGCTGCGCTTCGGCAAACTGATCCACGTGCCCGCCCATGTGACCGACGAAGATGTAGAGCGCTACACCGCCGAGCTGCAAGCTTCGCTCGATCGAGTTTGTGAATTCGCTGAAGCCAACGTGAATCGGGTAGGAACGAGCCAATTCCCGTACCAGAAGAGTCGCTAAAGGGGAGAACAGACCCCAGAATCCTCTGTGGACTCTGTGTCCTCTGTGGTTAAAGCTCTTTCTTTCCCTGCCAGTTACTCGAGGGTCGATCCGAGCTGCTGGTATCGGTATTTCTTACCGTCCCAATAGATGACTGAAGAAGTGTCTTCGCCCTCGCCTTTTTCTTCCATGTAAATTCCGAGGATGGTTTTCTTCTTCATGGCGAGACGTTTCACGGTGAGAGTCTTGAAGGGCAAATTGATGAGAAGGAACTTGGCCTTGGGAGTTTCGGCGCGCCAGGCATCTTTTTCCGCGCCGTGGATGATGAGCAGGCTGATGCCGCGGCGATCGGGTTCGTCGGACGCAAATGTGGACGTGACCTTTACGTCGCTGTAACCCAGAAAGCTGTCATAGGGGTCGGCAACGACAAAGCTGTATTCGTCCTTGTCGGCCATAGGGTTCCTGCATTTGGCCGCGATCACGAGGTCGTCAATGCCGTCGCCATCCATATCGGCGACAAACTGCGGCGGTCCCGCCAGCAGCGAACAATTCTCGCCAAACTGTTTGTGGATGAGTTCGTCGGTGACCGCGGGCGACGGAGACTTCGCGTGGGCCGGCGGCGGAGGCGGCTGCTTCTTCTGGGCGGAAGCGGCGACGGTCAGCAAGAGAGCGAGAGCTGGAAGGAGAAGAAATTTACTGGACGACATGGTTGTACTCTAGTCCGGTTTGGGGCGCGGGGGTAGAGACAGAGTAGTGACGGAGGTAACGGAGAGGCGAAGAGGGTGCGGACACTGCCGTTTGTGACAAGCTCGCGATTCGTATCGGGGCATCGATTCGTATCAGGGCTTCGCTTCAGCGATGCCGTCATTGCCGCGAGGTTCATATCGGCTTCAGCCGCTGCCATCGGCGGAGCAGCAGCGGCTGAAGCCAGGCACCGTCGTTTCACGGATTCGGCACGGCTGAAGGCCGTGCCCTGATACAAATCAGCCCGCTTTACACGCGATTGCTGTCTAGCACATGGTCCGCTTAGCGTCGGAAGTGCTCCCAGCCTCGGGGCTCGAACTCGTAGGCGATGCCTTTGAGATTGCGGAGGAGAATCAATCGCGGACGCGTAATGTGTCCGATGTGGGCCAGGGCGAGCCCGGCAATTTGGGACGGAATGCGCTTTCCGGGCCGAGCGGTGAACAGGAGTTCATAGTCCTCGCCGCCGTGCAGAGCCAGGTCGAGATCCACTTCACGGGCGGGCTTGCCAACGCGGGCGCGGGGAATGAGTGCGGCGTCGAGTTCGGCTCCCACGCCGCTTTCTTCGCAGAGATGCGCCAGGTCGGTGGAGAGGCCGTCGCTGGTGTCAATCATGGCAGAGGCTATGCCCTTTTCTCGGAGAATGCGGCCCAGTTCGATCCTGGGCTCCGGAAAGAAGTGGCGAGGATAGTCGCGGGGTTTCACCTTCTTCTTAGGCTTGATCCTCATTTGCAGGACGGCGGCGGCGGAGCCACCCAGTTCTCCGCTCACGAAGATGCGGTCGCCGGGGCGGGCGCCGGAGCGCAGCACAGACTTGCCTTTGGGCGCGGTGCCCACCACGATGATGTCGGCGAGGATTCCGTTGGGGGATTCGGCGGTGTCGCCCCCGGCGAGGGTAACGCCGAATTTTTCGGCGAGGCTGATCAGGCTGCGGGCGAAGCGTCCCACCCAGGATTGAGGCAAGTCCCGCGGCAGGGCGAGAGAGAGGAAGGCCGCGACGGGCTCGCCGCCCATGGCGGCAATGTCGCTCAGTCCGCGAGCCAGGCAGCGGTGGCCGACCGATTCCGGCGCATGCCAGTCGCGCCGGAAGTGAATGCCTTCCAGGGTAAAGTCGGTCGTGACCAGGGTTTCTTGTCCCGGCAGCAGGCGCAGCACGGCGCAGTCGTCTCCAATTCCCGTGAAAATGGGACCCTTCGAGCCGAGAGCGCGCCCACGCGTGGAAGATTTCGCCATGCGGCGAATCTGGGCAATCAGCGCTTTTTCGGGAAGCGGCACGGCGCAATTACTATACCGCCGACGATGAGATGGTGGCTTCGCGATGCCGGATTCACAAAAGGATAGCCTGCCCTGGAGGCAGCCTGCAATCGCCTTTGGCCAGATTCCACACCGCCAGACCAAAAACACTCCCCGGTAACCTGTCCCACGTGACCCCTGGTTACCCGGGTCTTCGGTAACCGAAAATGGCCTTGTGCGTCGTTGACAGGGGGAACCCAGTTTGCTACCGTTAACCAGTCATTCACATAACCTTTGGCCGAGCTAAGTTCTGCAAGCGGTTGAGATTGCAGACGGTATCAATTTTCAGGCTCGGAGCGCAGTTCCGGTAGGTGTAGGGCGCGCGACAGTTTCCATTCCCAAGATGGGAGCGTAGCCCGAAAAAGTCAGGTGGTCCGAACAGGCGTTTCGGCAACTAAAGAAACTGGGCCTGGAGTTCTGGACCTGATGCTTCAAAATCTGCTGTTCAGGACTTAGAGGAGCGATTTGCAGAAACGCTTTTACATCCTTTTCGTGGCCCGCGGGGACGACGGGCAGTTGCGCAAGATCTCCATCCCCGTGCATTACCTCTACGTATTCGTAGTGGGAGCCGCGATTGGGTTCCTCAGCCTGACCGGAATTGCCAGTTCCTACACTCGCATGCTGCTGAAGGTTTCCCGCTATAACCAGTTGCGGACGGAAAAAGATCAGCTCAAGGACAACTATTCGCGCCTGGAGCAGGTGGCCAAAGAGCGCGATGTGCAGGTGGCATCGCTGGGCTCGATCGCCGGGGAAGTTTCGGCCCTCTACGGGTTGAAGGCGCAGCCGACGCTGGTGACGGCAACCTCCGAGCAGATCCATGACGCCGATGTAAGTTCTTCTCTCGACCAACTGCATGCTTTGCGGACCTCGGCCCTCACCGGCGCCACAATGGTCGGCCTGACGATGGGCCTGACCCGCAACGCCACTACCGCCGATTGGTTCAAGGCCAACTCGGCGCCCAACCTCTGGCCGGTGGAAGGCCAGGTGACGGGCAGCTTTGGAGAGCGGATTGATCCCTTCAACGGAGAAGGCGCGTTCCACAGCGGCGTGGATATTGGCAGCAGCTATGGCGCCGCGATTATCGCTCCGGCGGACGGAATGGTGACGTTCAGTGAGTTGCTGGGCGGCTATGGCAAGGCGATCATGATCGATCACGGCAACGGCATCAGCACTCGCTACGGTCACCTCTCAGGGTACGCGGTGACGGCGGGGCAGGCAGTGCATCGCGGCGACGTGATTGGCTTTGTGGGAGAGAGCGGACGCTCGACCGGACCGCATCTTCACTATGAAGTCCGCATCAACGATACTCCCGTAAATCCTTACAAGTACCTCCGCATGACCGTCGCGCACAGCGGCGGCTTCACTTCGGGAAGCTAGAACCCCAGCCTTCAGCCTTCACCCTCAGTACAGCCCCGTGCCGGGAAGTGCCCAAAGTCACAATAGGCCGTGATTCCAGGAGCCACGGACCGTCCTCGCCAGCCACCACGGTTGCCGGAGGCGGTAGTTTCTTCGCTCGGACAGGCCTTGGCAGAGGCGTTACCGGGGTAATGGATCGCGCTAAACAGGTGGCGGAATCGCGGCTCTCGTGGAGCTACCATGGTAGAAATCCCTCCCCAGTTGCGCGGCAGATCGGACGCTGCGGCTCAAGGACTACTCCATGGAGAATCCCGAGATCACGCGGTTTGGCCGGTACGAGATCGTGGCTGAATTGGGCCGCGGGGCCATGGGTGTTGTGTACAAGGCTCGGGACCCCCAGATCGACCGCGTGGTTGCGGTGAAAACCGTCTCGCTGTGGGGGCAGGAACCGGACGAGGAAAAGGAATTTCGCTTGCGTTTTATGTACGAGGCCCAGGCGGCGGGGCGTCTGCACCACCCAGGGATTGTTGCCATTTTTGACGTCGGCGAGAATCCCGAGAACCACGACCCTTACATCGTGCTGGAGTACGTAGCGGGCGAGCCCCTGAACCGGATTCTGGCGCGCGAGAAAAAGCTTCCCCTGGCCAGGGCGTTGCAACTCGCAGAAGAGGTCTCCGAAGCGCTGGACTACGCCCATGCCCAGGGCGTGATTCATCGTGACATCAAGCCGGGAAACATTCTTGTAGCTCAAGACGGTCACGCCAAAATTGCCGACTTCGGCATAGCGAAGCTGAATCTGGCCCACTTCACCCTGCCCGGAAAGGTGCTGGGAACTCCGGCCTACATGGCGCCCGAGCAGCTGAGCGGCGAGGGAGTAGACGGGCGCTCGGATTTGTTCTCGCTGGGCGTCATTCTCTATGCCATGGTCACGGGTCATTCTCCGTTTCAGGGGGACAGCGCGACCACGGTGTGCTTCAAGGTGGCGAACCGTGAGCCCGTGGCGGCGAGCGCCCTCGACCTGAGCTTGCCTCGGGAACTGGACGAGGTGATTTCGCGTGCGATGGCGAAGGATCCAGAGCAGCGCTACCAGCGCGGCGCAGAGTTCGCCGAGGATGTGCGCCAGTTGCAGCAGCTGTTCAAGCCGGGCTCGACCACGACGTCGCTGCGGGCAGCGTTGCTTACGGGAACCGGAACGACCTCAACGCGTGCCGGAAAAACCGCGCAGGCAGCCTCCGGAACGAATCCCGTGGCAGAGGTGGCGCAGGCAGAGAAGTTAGTCCGTACCGTGATTCGGAAGGCGCCGATCAGGGATCTGATTCTGGGCGTGGCAACGCTGGTTGTTCTGGTGTTCGTCGGGACCCAGACGAAACTGCTGGTGACGTCCCCCAAACTGGAGGTGAATGGGTCTTACGTGGCCCCCATCAGCCCTGCCGGACCAAGTTCCAACGGTGCGCAGCCGAATTCCGTAAAGGACGGGCCCAGCGCGGGGACAGGTGCGGCGGCGGTTCCGGCGGCGTCAGCCGCAGCCAGCGCCCCACCGCGGAAAGTTCGCGCTCCAGCCTTGCATCCGGCAAAGCAACTCGTCGTGCCTCTGTCCACTCTCGATCTGGCGGTGCAGCACCAGTTCAAAGATGCCACCCTTTTCCTTTGGGTCGATGACAAACTAATGTTGACGCGACCCCTGCACGGGGCCACACAGAAACGTCTGATCGTGTTCAACGGATTACGCGGTGCGCAGTCGGAGACTCTGAAGATCCCCGCGGGAAAACACGTGCTGCGCATAAGAACACTATCGGCCGACGAGACGATCGATCTTTCCCGGACGGTTTCAGCCGAGTTTGTCGGTGGCGGCGACAAGTCTCTGCAAGTCACCATCGACAAGCACAATACCGTCATGCGCCTCAGTTGGCAGTAGCGGACTGCCGCACGTCTTACTGACGCAACCCCATCCAGTTTTCCGAGACCACCAGGGAATTTCCCGGATTCTGCGGATCGTACTTCACCGAAGTGTGCAGTCCGAGACGGCAGGAGTGCAGATTGATCCAGTGCCGCAGGTAGGTGACATCCTGGGAACACTCGTAGGACACACCGGCCACGTCGTACTTGTAGATCAGCATGACGGCGGCGTGGTAGTTGTTGGCGGCAGCCAGTTCCTGCACATCAATCACGGTGCCGTCGGTGATGCGGCCTGTGCCCTCAAGCCATGCCCTGCGCTCGCGCTCGAGTTGGTCGGGCGTCTTGGGCTTGCGTCGCAGGAGCGCATACGCTCCCAGCAATGCGACACCGCCGCTTGCCACCAGCCCATAAAGTCGAAGTGAATGCATACAGAGGTGGGTTGAAATCGGGCCTGAGTGCCGCCGACTTCTCTATCAGCATAAGCTGAAAGCGAGGTGCGTGGAAGTGGTTGCGAGGTTACGGAGGTGCCACAGACTGTGAAAAACC
>JADGNP010000495.1 GCA_017883425.1 Candidatus Sulfotelmatobacter sp.
TTCTGCCGCGACGCCTTCGCCGCTCCCGCCATTTCTCCGCGCGTCGCGCACAACTCCACCACCGGACAAGTCAGGCACGCCGGAGCCCGCGGCGTGCACACCGTCGCCCCCAGTTCCATCATCGCCTGGTTAAAATCTCCCGGCCGCTCGCGATCCAGCAAACTCTCCGCCGCCAGCCAAAAATCCTCGCCAGCCAGCCGCCGCCCCGAAACCCGCTGCAGCACCCGCTCCACATTCCCATCCACCACCGCCACCGGCTCACCCAATGCGATGCTGGCAATCGCCGCAGCCGTGTACCGTCCCACGCCCGGCAAAGCCCGCCATCCCTCCGCCGTCGCCGGAAACTTCCCGCCCCGCTCCCGTACCACAATTTTCGCCGCCGCATGCAGCATGCGCGCCCGCCGGTAATAGCCCAGCCCGCTCCACGCCGCCAGCACCGAAGCCTCGCGCGCGCGCGCCAGTTTCTCCACCGTCGGAAACCGCCGCAGAAACTCGTGATAATGCGCAATCACGGCCGCCACCCGCGTCTGCTGCAGCATGATCTCCGACAGCCACACCCGGTACGGATCGCGGTCCTCGCGCCACGGCAGCGCGCGCGCGTGCGCGTCATACCACGCCAGCAGGCGCGTGCGAAACCTCTGCTCTCGTACCTCGGTGTTTGACCTAGCTTGGAAATTCATCGCCGGAGCCCGCATTTTACAGTAGGGAGGAACTCGCCTCGGCTCATATCCGCGGCAGCAGCGCCCGTGCGTGATCCAGGCGAACCACCGAATTCAGCCGCCCTCCATTGACCCCGCTCCCCGGGCACGAAATAATAGCCGTGCCTGGCAATCCGCACTACAGCGTGGATCCCTTCACGCCAAATTATCGCGAGGAGCACCATGAACGACTTCAACCGCAAGGTGGAAGACGCTTCGGCACGTGTCAGCCAAACCATCGGCGAGGCCGCCGAGCGCCTGGAAAAAGAGATTCCCGAATTCATCAAGTACCTCAACGACGAGGTCGTCCCCGCCGTGCGCACCCACTCCACCAAGGCCCTGCGCGTGGCCTCACAAAAGCTTACGGAATTCGCCGACTACATGGAGCACCACCAGAATCCGCCCAAGTAGCGCAGTCGACCGCTCGATTCGCAGGCGCGCCACGCCGCCGCGCCCGCTTCGTCGCCATTGCCATGCTTCTGATCGTTCTCATCGCTATCCTTTTGCTGAGCGGCTGTGGCCATCCCAAGCAGGCGCACGTGAACGTCCCGCCGCCTCCGCCCCCGGCCTCAACCACCGAGTCGCCTGTTTCCCGGCCAGCCGCAAAAGTCCCGGCTGCAAAAGAAAACGCGGCCCCCAAGCCCAACGAAGACACCGACGCCGACCTCGCCGAGCCCACCCTCCCCGCCGATGCTAAGCCCCTCGCTACCGAAACCGGACTCGCCAGTTGGTACGGTCCTCCCTACCACAACCGCCGCGGATCGAACGGCGAAGTCTACAACATGCACGCCATGACGGCCGCCCACCGCACCTATCCGCTCGGCTCCATCGTGCGCGTCACCAACGTCAAGACCGGACACACTGCCCTCGTTCGCATCACCGACCGCGGCCCCTTCATTCCCGGACGCGTCCTCGATCTCTCCCACGCTGCCGCCCAAAAGCTCGACGTCTGGAAGCCCGGCATCGCCGAAGTGAAAGTAGAGTTGATGCAGTCCGCTGCAACCGCGGGTTCACCCGGAAAATGGGCGGTGCAAATCGGCGGATTCCCCCATGAACCCGCCGCCACCAAACTCGCCGATCACCTCAAGCGCCGCTATCACACGGCCAAGGTCTTGTGCTTCGCGAGTCCCGCCGGAGACTGGTGGGTGCGCGTCCGCGTCCTCGACGACGACCACGACCGCGCCCAAAAACTCGCCGCCGAAACCGAAACTCCCGAAGGCGCAGTCTTCTTGGTTCGCCTCGACTAAAGTCTGTGTGGCGCGAGCGCCCTCGCCCGCGCGCCGGCAAGTACGGCGAAGAGGCGTTCTCGGAATCACTTCCCAGCGCATCTTTCAGTCCACGCGCTTGACCACAGTCGCCATCCGATAGAGACTTAGCAAGCCATGACTGACGCTACCGCCAATTGCCTCTTCTGCCGCATCATTCGCGGCGAGATTCCTGCCAAGAAAGTTCACGAGGACGACCACGTTTTCGCCTTCGAAGACATCCACCCGCAAGCGCCCACGCACATTCTCATCGTTCCCAAAAAGCATTTTGCGGGATTGAAAGAGGCCCAGGCCGCCGACGCCGAACTCATCGGCCGCTGCCATCTCGCCGCCGCCCAAATCGCCCGCCAGCGCAACATCGAGCAGGGATACCGCACCGTCCTCAACGTCGGGCCTGGCGCCGGACAATCGGTTTTCCACTTCCACGTCCACCTGCTCGGGGGACGCCCGCTGGCCTGGCCTCCGGGATAAATTAGCCCGCTTCAGCGAACCTCGACCCGCCCTAACTGGTACAACCTTCGACCAACCAGAGGGAACCATATGAGGTAAAGCGGCCCCGCAATCACCATCAGGACCACGCCAGCCGCCGGTGCAAATAGGCCGATCAGGATGTGAGCCAAGTCCAGGCCATGTGTGACGATCCCCAAATAACCCGTGAGCCTGCTGAAGATTTTGGTTTGCAGCATGGCAACGGAGATCAGCACGCCAGCGAGTTGCAGCAGCACGCCGCCGATCATGGCGGCCGTGCTGTGCCACAAGTCGGTGGACATCACTGCCTCTCCTGCCGCCAGCAATAGTGTTCTGCGGGCCTCGCTCGTTGCCGCCGCATATTGGTTGCTGAGGTGAACCAGGGAGAGCACTGACGGAGTCGACAGAACCAGCGTCACGCCGACGAATGCCAGAGCCGTGCTGAACGCGGTTAAAGGAAGACTGCCTCGTTTCATCGCCCCAAAAAAGCCGGCATAGAGAAGATAGAAAATCGGCATGACGATAATCGTCAGCAAATCCAATCGCAAAAGGGCAGTCAGCAAGTTTTTCCGCAGGAGGTCGAAACAGTCTTGGGAAGTGCTTGGTGGTCCTCCCAACCAAGCCAGGACGATCATCGTGATTAGGGAGTATGCCAGTAGAATCAGAGCCGCCACTGCTCCGAGCCGGCACATTCCCTTCCAGTCATCCCTTGCCGCGTCATCGATTGTGGAATTCAAAGGCTACCCACCTCCTCAGGCTTGCAGTAGATCGTAAGACCCTGAGGAAAAAGATCAAGGACTGGAATCACACCAGCAGGTGAACATGGGCGCGGGCTTCGAATTTGCTCCGAATGAGGCCCCCGTGCCTCACCGTGGAAAATCCGTCCCTGTCAGGATGGACAACTGAACGTCGCGCGCGCACTCGAAAGGCGAAAGAGTGCGCATAGCAGAGGTAGCGGCAGTTCTAATGCCGTGTCAGGCGGACAATTCTGAAGAAGGTCGGCGGACGTCCGCTGGCTTGGCCGCCGGGGTAGGTCAGCACCGGTGCAAGCGCTATTGGTGGATGCCGTCCGGCGAAACCTTGCGGGCAAGTTCGCGCGTCTTTTTGCGATTCGGCGGACGTAGTTGGTTCCGCATCTATTCCATTCTGAGAGTTACTGCCGGATCGATGCGAGTGATCCGCAACGCAGGCAGGAAACTTGCCAATGCTGCAATGAAAGCAATGAAAATAAGGACCACTGTGAGAGTCAGTGGGTCATAACCACGGACTCCGTAGAGTTCACTGCGCAAAACGCGCAGTGCAACGAAAGATAGCGCCAGGCCCGAGATCAGGCCAAGGGCAGCGGCTACAACCCCAGCCGAACCTACATCTACCATGGCCTGACGAATCGAAGACCCGAGGGCCATGCGGATGCCAATTTCGCGTGTACGCTGCACAATGAGATTCGAAACCAACCCGTAGATTCCGACGGCGGAAAGCAACAACGCCAGTCCCGCCAGCACCGTGAGGAGAACCACCTCCACTCTCTGATACGCAAGGTTTTCCACGAGGATGTCTTTCATCGAGTGAAACCCGGAAAAGGGCAAATTTGGATCAACTTGGGTGAGGGTCTTTTGCATCACGGATGTAAGCCCCTGTACCGGTCTGGTCGTGCGCACAATCCAGCTCGGTTGGAACCAGATGTGCGCGACGTTGACGAGCCCTTGTTCCATCTGTGTGACCGGAACATAGATCACTGGTTCAGTCGACATCGGCGCATCGCCGCTCATGCCAGTACGCTTGGCGACGTTAGCGACGACTCCGACAATGGCATAAGCGTGCTTCTCGATCTGA
>JADGNP010000006.1 GCA_017883425.1 Candidatus Sulfotelmatobacter sp.
CCGTGCCGGGCTTTCCCATAACGCCCCTGCGGGGCTGGAGTGTGCTGGCTCTGTCTCGTTGCTTCGTTGGGAGATTCAATTTGGCTGCATTCTTCGCCGGGCTTCGCCCGGCGGACAGCCGAGGGCGGCTGTCCCCACATGAACACAACTTTCCAACATGAGTCCAAACACAACCATCCCACATGAGGCCTAATACAACTGCGCCCACATTTGTCCAAATGCGACTCTCCCGACATGGTTCAAATACAAAGGGCCGCTCCTCTTAAGGAGCGACCCTGAAAACGCTGTCACTGCTGTGGTTACAGCGTGGACTCGATCTCGAAGCCCCAAGCTTCCAGAAGAGGCTCGGGGATGTACTTGGAATTCTTGTTGCGGCGGGCCCACTCGCGCAGCCGGGTCGACCGCAGGTACTGGTCGGGGGAGAGCTTGTACTCACGCACAACCTGCTCAAATTCGGTGATGGTTGGGGTGATCGGCCCGATCGGCTCAGGCTTGCCCCAGTTCGGATTTCCGCGTCGCTTGGCCATGAAAAATGCCTTTCCACGTAAGGGGATGAAACTGCAAACTCGTCCAATCTAAACTTGTCTAAGTATATGATTCTCCGAGTGGTCTTCAGGATTCAGCTTCAGGATTCCCTGGCACACAGGCTCACTGTAGACAAAGCTAGGACCTAAGACAGATCCGCACCTAAAGCTAATCGGAGACGCCACATCTTACAGCCAATTTCGCTTGAAAGTCAATGAAAATTTCCCCCCGAAACCGTGAGCGAATCTGATTCAAACGTATGTAAATAGGGTAGTTATTCCTGCTCGTTGAGCATTTTCCGGTCTCCTGACGCCGGGAAGTTTGTCCCAACTGAGGAATGCGGAGTGCTTCGGGTTCTGGCGCGATTCCTGCGGGCCAGTCTGCCCGATGGGCCGGCAAGGACTTGCAGATTACGGCCGTAACCCGCTGCGGCAGGAGAGTCGTTGAACACCGCGGTCGATGGACATAGAGTGTCAGACAGGGAGTTCCGTAGTGCGTTTCCAGGCTGCTCTTAGCGCAGCGGGAGAACATTTGCCCGGCAATCGGATCCTTGAGTTCTGCTTAGGAATGGGCCCGCCATGAGTCTGAAATCGTTGGTGCTGTGTTCGGACGAAAAGATCGTACGGGTATTGCGCCGTGTGCTGGGCGATCTGGATATCGCGGTCGAGTTATGCGCGGACGCCGATAGCGCGTTGCGCAAGCTGACCCGCGAGCGGTTCGAGGCGATCATCGTCGACATTACTGACGACGGCGCCTCCGACGTGCTGCGCAGCGCCCGCGTTGCTCCCTGCAACAAGCACGCGGTCGCGGTCGCCATTGTCGAGCCCATCATTGGTCTGAAGGCGGTGTTCGAGATTGGCGCCCACTTCGTGCTGTATAAGCCGGTATCGAGTGAGCGCGCCAAGTCGAGTTTCCGGGCTGCCCGGGCCCTGATGAAGAGCGAGCGCCGCCGCAACGCGCGGGTCGCGGTGCAGATTCCCGTGGTCATGCGAAGCCCTGAGGCGGGCGCCAACATGAAGGTGACAACCATCGACCTGAGCGAAGGTGGCATGGCGGTCGGCATGCCGAAGCGGCGCCGTCCCACCGGGCGCTGGCAGATCGCCTTTAGCTTGCCGGGAACCGAGAACTCGCTGGAACTTCCCGCGGAGTTTGCCTGGGAAGGGACGGGGGAACAGGCGGGGCTGCGCTTCCAGCAGATCTCGCCGGAAGCGACGCGCCAGTTGCGGGAATGGCTCAAACAGAATTCTCCGGACGCCGAGCAGGACGATCCGCCGATCCGTTGCCAGCTTACCGATCTGAGCCTGGGGGGATGCTATCTGGAGATGGCATCGCCATTTCCTGCGTCGAGTCGGGTGACGCTGTCGATGCGGGCCGGCGCGGTGGAAGTGCGCGCCCAGGGTGTGGTGCGGATCATGCATCCGGACAAAGGTATGGGAGTGGAATTCACGCAAGCGACTCCGGAACATCGCACGGCCGTGGAAAAATTTCTGGGTGTGCTCAACGACAACCGCACGCTGATGCCCGAGTTGCTGGTCGAACCGGAGGGACTGGAATCGGAATCCAGCGCGCGTAAACCGCCCGCAGATACGGACGACCCGTTACTGCAGCTCTTCTATGGCGAGTCGCTCACGGCAGAACAGTTCCACATGGCGATGCACAAGCAGCGAGCCACCCCGCCCGCAGTCACGGGCAGGGCATCGGCTGCCGCTCACGCCTAGGCCCGCGTTTCCTCCATCAAGTCCATCGCCCGGCAACATCCCTAAGCTAGAATGAACGCGAGCCGGGATGGCGAAATTGGCAGACGCAGCGGACTTAAAATCCGCAGGTCCGAAAGGACTGTGGGGGTTCGATTCCCCCTCCCGGCACCAGTTCGACTGTGGGATCGTTTCTGGGAGAAGCGGAACAAGGAAAATGGAACATTTGCTTCCGAACCCGCAGAGGGATTCCGGTTACACATTGCTGCTGCACCTGAAGGCGCTGGGGATTGTAAACGTGTTGCCAGAGAAGAGTGATTCCTCTGCACTGGCTGGGTTGCGGCGGAGGGGATGCGAACGCCGACGGAACCATAGTCAGAACCGTCGCCAGAATTGCAGGAATACCCGCAAGACCCGCTGATGAAACTGTCGTCCTGGCAGCGCACCTCCGCGTCGAGCGAGTGGAGCCTCAAGACCTGCCGAAATCAAACATCCAAGGCGGTGGGTAGTGTCTCAGTTTGCCAGTCCTGACCGACAAGACGGTCGAGCTTCGCTCGACCGGACAGCCGAGGGCGGCTGTCCCCACATGGGTGTTTCCGCGAACTGAGAGACCACGAGGCAATGTAGTTTGACCAACGACGCTGTGCGAGAACTGCCGTCCGTGCGCACGATGGGGATTCAGTGGTTTGCCGGAAGCGTCGCCGTATCGCATGCCTACGCTCACATTTTCGCCGTTGGCGCTGCCGTCAAGGTGGCATCCGCGGGCCGAAAGAAAAAGGGTGGCCTGCGCGGCTTGCGCCGCCTGCCACCCTTTCCTTGAATCAAGTCGAGCCGGACCGCTTACGCTCCTGCCCCCGCTGCTTTGACCAGAGTCTCGGGGCGCAGAGTTTCCGCCATCCGTCCAAAGTACAACTGGTAGGAGCGGTGGATTCCGTACATGATCGGGAAGACCGCGAGCGCCAGTCCCCAGCCCAGGTGAGAGCTGACCGCCTGGACCATGGTGGTGACTCCCGCGCTGACCACGTAGTACGGGAACGAGAGATGCGCCAGGCTCCACCAGATCTGTCCTGCCGCCTTGCCCTCGCTCACCGCTACGATCGCAGCTACTGGAGCGGTCTGTCCCAGGAACAAGGTCGCTGTCGCCAGCGTTAGTCCCCAGGTGCTGGAACTCCACTGCATGCCACGCAGCCGGTCGGCATGGAACATCAGGTTGGCCAGGCAACTGGCAAACGCCATCATGCTGACGTTGAACGCCATTTGCTGCGGGTTGAACTTCGCGTTCTTCCTCGGCCAGCATTGCACCACGGTTGAAACGCAGGTGACCACCACTGCTTCGGCAGCGCTTAGATTCACGACCGCCGTGAGCAGGAATGGCAGATTGACCGACATGTTGCCGTTAATTCCCGGCAACTTCACTTTCATCCGCGACGTAACCGCCGCCAGTACCAGAACTGCCAGGGCAAAGTAGGTGTGCAACGCGTGGCTCACGAATCCCGCATATCCCGCGGTGATGACCGAGGCCAGCATCATTGCGCCGATGAAGGTCTGAATTCGCCGTGTGTTGTTCATGATCTTGTCTCCTCTCCTTGGATTCACACGGCTAACTATTGCTCATCGTCTCCCGCATCGGAGAACGCACTGTTGGCACTCGAGACCGACGAACCCCAGACCACGCTGGAGGCCGAGGTGCTCGCGCCCGTGCTCGATCCCCACACCACGCTGAAAGCACTCAGCGTGTTGTCGTTCCAGGGAAGCGAACTGCCCCAGACAACGGAGGTACCGTTTACGATCGAACTTCCCCAAACCACTGAGGTTCCCCAGACCACCGAAGTACCCCAAACCACGGAGGTTGGGGCAACGGTCGAGTTTCCATATAGCAGCGAAACCGTGTGGGTCAGAGGGTTATAGACTGCGGTCGGCGAAAGGGCCGATCCGACCGTGGCTGGCGCCAGGTCAGTATTGGCAACCGCGGCCTGTACGTTCAGCAATCCCGACCCTACCGAGAACAGATCGTAGAAATCGGTGAACGTCCTCGAAAGATGCGGCACAAAAGACGACGTAAAGACCATGCCCGCCATCTTGTACGCTGTTTTCATCAGCCGCGCCTTCACTTGATCCGGAGTGAGGGTGTCTTGTTCCTGCAGCAACAAAGCTACCGCGCCCGCCACGGCGGGGGTCGCCATGCTGGTGCCGCTCAAGCTGAAGTAGTCATTCTTGCCGTCGGTTCCGGTGATCAGTGCCTTCGGATAAGATGCCTCGAGTGACGCCCCCGGGGCCGCCAGAGAAACGACGGCATTGCCGGGCGCCATGATGTCAGGCTTCACCACGTGATCGTAGGTCGTGGGGCCCTTCGAGCTGTAGCTGGCTTTGGTCTCGGCTGCGGCGGAGGTTGATCCGTTGCTCTTGGTCGCGCCCACCGTCAGCACGTAAGGATCGTTCCCAGGTGCAGTGACGGTTCCGAAGCCGTTGCTTCCATTTACGGTCAAGCGGCCATAGTTGCCGGCGGCCACAACCACCACAATTCCGCTCTTCCATGCCGCTTCCACAGCCTGGCACAGAGGATCCTGGGCGTAGCCGACAGGGATTCCGCGGCCCAGCGACAGGTTGATGACTCGGATGTTATAGGTGTTCTTCAACGCAATGGCCTGCTGAATGGCCGCGATTACGGTACTGTCCGTGCCCGCGCCGTTCGCGTCCAAGGCCCGAAGATCGACCAGATTGACCCCGGGGGCCACGCCGGCATATTCCCCACCGGAGAGGGAGCCGTTGCCGGCAATGATTCCGGCCACGTGCGTGCCGTGACCGTACAGGTCGTACTGCGCTCCGCCGGCGTTGCTCGTCGCGGTTCCAGTGAAATCCTGGCGATAGACCACGCGCGAGGCGCCAGCTGAATCCCACAGATCGGGGTGACTGTCGTTGATGCCGCTATCAATCACGGCTACTCCGACGCCCGCTCCCGTGTATCCGGCGTTCCAGGCTGCGTCCACGCCCGTAACACCATTCGTCAGATCGTCCATCACGTTGATCGGATGGTCGATGGTGACGGACGCGATTTCTGGATCAGACTCCAAGGCAGCCAGGGCGCTGACTGGAATCGTGAATGCCGCACCCTGAATCATGTGCAGTCTCGTATGCAGGCGTCCACCCCTGCCTTGCATGGTGGCGTAGCGCGCCGCCGACGGCATCTGTTTGTATTGCACAATGACCTTCACGGTCTGGCCTTGTGCGGATCCCCGATGAGCTTTCGCCAGAAGTCCCGAGAGTTCGGGAGCGATGCGGAAGAACCGGCCGCTCGTTTCGCCGGCCGTGGGGTTGGTCCAGCGCTGTCCGAATGCCATCCCCGTTGCCAGGAGTAGCATCAGGCTCAAGCGCTTACCCCAGGCGGCGCTGTGTCGTTCTCCGCGTCCCGTAGGTTTCGGTGATCTGTTTAGGTGCTCCATAGAATCTCACTCTACTTTCTTGATGGGGGAAAGATCGAGCTTCGTACCCAGTCCTCCTGTTGCACGGGAGCAGCCAATGGGACCCTTGTAAATGATTGTTTCTATTGGAGATCGTCGAGCCTTGGCTAGGGCTGGTTGGGCCAGTCTGTCCCGCCAGAGCGGGCGTGGGACACTCTGTCTCACATTCCCAGGTTGACGTGAATGTGACCTCAGTCCTGTGGAGGTTGGTGACTGGAGTGGATTTGAGAATGAAGACTGGAGGAAATGCGACCTGAACTCTTGCGTCTTCTAGATCGCTGCAGCTTTGCCCGCGGCCAGCCGCTGCGGCATCTTGGGCATCGCCGCCATGAGGCGCTGCGTGTATTCATGGCGAGGACTGGTCAAGACCTGCTCGGTGGGGCCGCTCTCTACGATCTGCCCTTGGTGCAGGATCGCAATGCGGTCGCAAATCCCGGCTACCGACGCGAGATCGTGCGAGATGTAGAGAATCGCCATTCCTGAGCTGCGGTTGAGTTCGCGAAACAGCGCCAGAATCTCGGACTGCGTAATTACATCGAGGGCGCTCGTAGCCTCATCGGCGATCAACAACGCGGGACGGTGCATCACCGCCATTGCAATCAGCACGCGTTGCGCTTGTCCTACGCTCATCTGGGACGGATATTTTTGCAGGAACTCCTCGCTCGAGGGCAAACTCACGCTCTCCAGAGCGGCCCGGATCGCGCTATCGCAATCGGCCCTCGGTCCTGAAGCATGTGCCCGCCACGCTTCCTTTAACTGGGTGCGGATCTTCAGGGCCGGATTCAGCGACGACAGCGGACTCTGCAGCACGAGCGCGACTTTTCGTCCGCGCAGCCCGCGCAGCTCGCGCTCGCGCAGGGTCAACAGATCACAACCGTCGAATTCGATCGCGCCCTCGGCCTTCGCCTGCTTGCGATCGAGCAGGCCCAGAATTGCCATCGCCAGCGTGCTCTTGCCAGATCCACTTTGTCCGACCAGCCCGAGCACCTCGCCCCGCCGGATTTCGAATTTCACGTCGCGCAACACAGCCGGCTTCTCCCCATACCACACGGAAACGCGCGCAGCGAGGAGAACGTCGGGTTGCGTGCTGTAGTCCATCCTCGGTGTGAATCTCCTCTGTGTACCTCAGTGCCCTCTGTGGTTAAAGATTTGATCTACTTCACGGAAAGCCGGTCCACGTTCCAGTAGGTCTGCGGCACCAGAATCACCGGGCTCGCGCCCTGCACAGTGGCGGCAACCGCCGACAGGGCATTCCGATTCACCAGATAAATAAACGGCGCCTGCTCCACGGCGATTTCCTGCACGCGGTCGAAACTTTCCTTCCGCTTCTTCGGATCTGCCGACGAAGCCTGGGCCCGCATCAAGCGGTCAATCTCACCTTCCCACGCGGTCTCCGGGGACTTTTCCTGCGGGTTCCACTGGTGATTCTCCGACGAACTGAGCCACACGTTCATCTGTTCGTTCGGGTCGAGTCCTACATTGGTCAGGCCCAGCAGGATCGCCTCGTAGTCGAATGTCTGGGTCATGCGCTCGATCAAAGAAGGGAAGTCGAGCGTCACCACGTTCACTTGAATCCCGATCTTCTGCAGATCTTCTTGAATCATGGTGGCCATGCGTTCGCGATATTTATTCCCCGAGTTGGTGATGATCGAAAACACCACCGCATTTCCGTCCTTGTCCTTCAGCGCCCCGTGCTCCAGCCGGAAGCCTTCGCCCTGCAGCGCCTTCAGCGCGGCGTCCGGCGAACAGGCCTCAGCCTTCAGCCGGGCATTGAACCAGAACTTGTTCGCGGGAGACACCGGACCGACCGCGGGCTGAGCATGCCCGCGAAACACAACCCGGGCCAGGTCCTGGCGATTGATCGCCCCGGAAATCGCCCGCCGGAAATTCGCCGACCGGAACCAGTTCTTCTTGTATCCCGGCAGTGGAGCTTTGCCCACTTCGTTGAACCACATCTGCTCGCTGTCGAGCGACGGACCCGCATCATGCACGAGTTGCGGAGAAGTTCCCGCCAGTTTGTCGAAGTACTCACTGTCCAGCGAATTGATTAAGTCGATTTCCCCGCGTTTGAAGCGCAGCATTTCCACATCACGATTCGGCTGGATATCCAGCTTGATCGAATCCAGATGCGGCAGCTTCCGTCCCTGCGCGTCCGTCTTCCAGTAATTCGGATTGCGCTTCAGCAGCACCGTCGCCCCGGGCTTGTAATCCGCCACCATGAACGGCCCCAGCACCGCCATTTCCTTCTTGGCGGAGTGTGCCGAAAGAATTGCTACCTGGTCGAATTGCCGGTCGAGTCCCGCCACGGGCGCCGGAAACGTAATCGAAATCTGAGTCGGCGAAAGAACTTTGGTCTCCACATTGCCCGGCCCCGAGCGGAACGCATCTCCGGTTGGCGAATGCAATGCCGGATCCATCAACTGCTGCACCGTGTACGCCACATCCTCCGCGGAAAACGGGGTGCCATCGGAGAACGAAACTCCGCTGCGCAGTTTGAACGTGATCTGCTTCCCGTCCTTCGAAACCTTCCACGACTGCGCCAGTTCCGGCTCCAAAGCCTGTGTCTGGCGGTTCATGCGCAGCAGCACGCCCCCTGTCAAATACCGGATCGCCACCGACGCATCGTCTGCCACCTTCAGGGGATCAAATGTCTTCGGTTCCGAGCGCAGGCAAAACCGCAGTTCGCCCCCACTCTGTGCCGCCGCCGAACTCAGAAACATGCAAATGCAAACGAAGATTGACGCCGCAAAATGCAACCGCTCTCCAGCCGCGAAGCGGCGGAACGGGAAAGCCCGGCACGGCAGTGCCGGGGAAGAGTGGAGAGACGGCGCGAGTCCCGCAGGGACGGCACTGGCTGAACGCTTGTTGTGAAACCGGCGGCGCATCATGCGGCCACCTCCTCTTGCTTCGAAAGCACAAGTTGAAACGAAGTCACCACTACCACCAGCAACACCAGCGGCACGAACTTCCAGGGCTCTTCGCCCACCGATACCAGCCCTTCCAATTCCTTCAACAGGCTTCCCCACGAAGGCATCGGCTCGGCCACACCCAGCCCCAGGATCCCCAGGTTCGCCTCGCTCAGGATGAACGCCGGAATCGAAATCCAGAACTGCGCGTACAGCACCGGCTTCAGATTCGGCAGCACATGCACCCAGAACAAGCGCACGCCGCGAATGCCGGAAGCTCTCGCCTGTCGTACAAAGTCCGAATCCCGCAGCGATCCCGCGGTGGCGCACAAAACCCGCGCCGCGCTTGTCCAACCCAACAGCCCCAACAGCGAAAACGTCACCAGCACCGAAACCAATGGCGACACGTTCAAAGGCATCACCGCCCGAACCGTGATCAGCAAAAACAGCCACGGCAGCGACAGAAACAGATCCGTCACCGCCATCGCGCCCCGCGCCCACGCGCCGCCCAGATATCCGGCCAGCCCGCCCACCAGCGCTGCCATCAGCGTGGACAGCAGAGCCGCAGCCGGCGCCAGCAGCAACGAGATCCGCGTCCCATACAGCACGCGCGCAAACCGATCCCGCCCAATGTCGTCGGTCCCCAGCCAGTGCTGCCGCGACGGAGCCGCGCCTGCCGCCTCGCGATACTGCTTCGCATAACCCGCCGGAGCCAGCCAGTTCGCCGCCAGCGACACGCTGACCACGAGCAGCAAGACCGCACACGCCACCCTGCGCCAGATCGTCATGCTTCCTGGCCTCGAAGCATATGTCCGATTACATCGGCCCCGGAATTGGCCAGCAAGGTTACGATCGTCACCAGGATGGTCAAATTCGTCAGCAAGGGCAGATCGCGTGCCAGCGCCGCCTGCCACGCCAACTGCCCAACTCCCGCCAGCCCGCACAGCGCTTCCACCGGGATGGCTGCTCCCACCGCGATGCTCACCGACACTCCCGCCACCGCCAGCAACTGCGGCCCGGCAACCGGAACCACGTGCCAGAACAGAATCCGCAACTCACTCAGCCCCTTGGCCCGCGCCGTAATGATGTGGGGCAGGGAATACGCTTTCGCCAGCAGATTGCGCGCATAGCGATACACGCGGGGAAATACGATCAGCCCGATCGCCAGCGCTCCCGGCACATTCCACAGCACCGACAACAGAGCCAGCACCGCCGCCGGAATACAAAGGAACGTTCCGCTAATCGCCGTCGTCAGCGCGTCGTAAGCCGATACCCGCAGCCAGGCCGCGCTGAGCGCCAACGCCATGGCCACGGCCCAACTCAGCAACAGTCCGATTCCTACCAGCCGCAGCGTCAGCGGAGCCCGCTCCCGCAACAGCACGCTCACCGGTTGACCCAGAGAAATCGACGTTCCCAGGTCCCCATGGGCCGCACGTTGTAAGGAATGAAAATAGAAACGGAAGATGTTGTGCTGTTCCAGCCGCGCCTGGCGCAAGGCCTGAACACTGGCTGAATTCAGATGAGGATCCAGCTGCGCTTCATCCACATCAAAGCCGGGCGCCAGCCGCACCAGCGTGGCCGAGAGCAGTCCTCCCAGCAAGACTGTTGCGACGATGGCGAGTCCATGCCGCGCAATTTTCCGCCCCAGCATGGTCCAAGACCTCCTATTTCGCGGTGGCTCCGCTGCTCTTCGGGTCCTGCTGGCGCGTGGCAGCGGCCGCGTGATGGATCTGTTTCATGGAGTACATGCGGCGGTCCGCCTCGGCTAGCAGTCGTTCCACATCGGACCCGTCGTCCGGACAGAATGCCATGCCTACGCTCAGCGTGATCACATCCCGTCCGCACACGTGCCGGCCCGATTCGATGGCCGCCTGGTTCAGCCGCTCGGCCTTTTCCTTCGCCGCCTCTGCGGTCATCCCGGGAGCGGTAATCACAAATTCGTCTCCACCCATGCGCGCCACATAGTCGTATCCGCGGCACACGTCTTTCAAACGAACCGTAAACTCGCGCAGCAGTTTGTCGCCTTCCAGGTGCCCGAAGGAATCATTGATCGCCTTGAAGCCGTCGATGTCGCACACCAGTACCGCCAGCGACGTTTTCATGCGCCGGCAGCGCGCCACTTCCTGCGCCAGATGCACAAACAGCGACCGCGCATTCGGCAGGCCGGTCAGATAGTCCGTAGTCGCCGAACTCTCGGCCTGCTGATACTTCAAAGCGTTTTCCACCGACATGGCGACCTTCGAAGCCACGGCCAGCAAGATTCTCAAATGATCGGGCGTGAAGGCGTCGCGATTCGCCTGATACATAGCCAGCACGCCAACCACGCCGTTCAGTCCTTCGAGAGGCACGACCAGCGCCGATTGCAGCGTCGTATGCTTTCCGGGGTCGACCACATAGCCCGCTTCCACCTGCGGATTCCCGTTCACGATGGGCTTGCAGTTCGCCGCCACCCATCCGCACAGTCCTTCGCCTACTCTGATCTTCAACGACGACAGCATGCGGAAGTTCTCGCCGCTGATCAGTTCCGGCAGCAGCCAGCCATTCCGGTTCACGAACACGGCAATCGAATCGTAGGGAATCATGCGCCGCAGCCGCATCGACAGCACCGACAATGTCTCGCTCAAACTCAGAGACACACCCAGATCCTGGCTCAGCTCAAACATCGTCTGCGCCTCTTGCCGTGCGGACGCGATCGATGTCAGGAAGTCCGCGCTATCGACCGGCCCGTGGGTGGGATCGGTTGGTTCGAATCCCGTTGCCGGCGCCAGCCCTCGCTCCACCTTCACTGTCTTGGAAAGCCCATGGAGACAGGCTGTTTCCTCCGACATCTGCGCCATCCGCTCCAACTCCACATAACGACTTGCAAGAATCGCGACGACTTGTGGATCGAACCACGTCCCGGCCTTCTCCTGCACTTTCGCCATCGCCTCGCCCAGGGGCAGCGCGGGCCGGTACTGGCGGTGAGAAGCCAGTGCGTCCAGACAATCCGCTGCGGCCAGGATTCGCGCTCCCATCGGAATCTCTTGCCCGCTCAATCCCTCCGGATATCCCGTTCCATCCCAGCGCTCGTGATGTGACCGGACAATCGGCGCCACGGGATAGGGAAACGCCACCCGCTCCAGAATTTCCGCCCCCACCAGTGGATGCACCTTCATCTTCTCGAACTCTTCCGGCGTGAGCTTGCCCGGCTTGTTGATGATTTGTTCCGGCACCGCCAGTTTCCCGATGTCATGCAACAGGGCTGCCGCCCGCAGCGCCTCGATCTCGCCTTGCGGCAGATTCAACTCGGTGGCCACTGCTACCGCATACGTTCGCACGCGCTGCAGATGGGTGTGCGTGGTATGATCCTTGGCCTCGATCGCCAGCGCCAGCGCCTCGATTGTGCGCATGTTGAGCGACGCGATTTGTTCCACGTGCCGCTTTTCTACCTCGACCCGCTCTTTTTCAGCCTCCAGCCTGCCCAGATACAGCCGGTACGACCGATACACCCAATAGATCAGAGGCAGTACCAGCAGCGACGTTTCCCATCCCGCCGACCGGTTCACAATCCCGACGAGTCCTACCGCAGCCGCTCCAACGAGATAATACGGGAACGACCAGAAGTAGCACTCCGACCACACCTTGCGGCTCGATTTCCCCTCGGTCAACGCAATTACAACTGAGATCGGCAAAGTGTTGGCGAAGAAGAACACCAGCGCCGCGACCATCAGGAGAATGGGCTTGTTCGCTCCGAACCTCCCCACCAGCCAGTGATAGCTGAGGTAGGTAAGCGCGCCGGCATTGGCCATCATGCCCACGACGTTGAACAGTACTTTGACCGGATCGAGCCGGTTGCGGGCCTGCCACACGCTCTGCACCAGACTCGCCAGGCAGCCAATGAGCAGCGTTTCGGGAAGGCTCAGTTCCAGCACGCCCAGCAGGATGAACAGGAAATTCACCGACATCGTGCCGTCGATCCCGGGCAGTTGCACCTTCAATCCCGATGCCAGCAGCGCCACCGCCAGATAGCACGCGAATCGCATCAGGTCCTGCGACTGCCAATGCAACAAGGCATACCCCAGCACCACCATGCCAAACGACACGGTGATGCCGACGAATGCCTTCGTCTGAATCGACAATCCGTCCGTCTCTGCTTTCATCCACGCCCTGACAACTGCGGCCCTACCTTCGAAGCGCGGTTGTCCCCGATGACGCCCTCGTCATCCTCCCGTGAAGACACAAAGATTTACTGCGCGGGCTCCCTCAGCCCGCGCTCGGCCCTTGTGGAAGACATCTCTCCCAGTTCGAGCCTGTTCGAATCGTATTGCAGGGATTGGGGGTTCTGAAGCTTACTGAAGTAACCATCCGGAGGTGCCTCTCCCGCAGGAGTGACTTAGGGCGGGTTTGTTTGAGGCGAGCCGTGAGCCGGTAATCTATTTTGCCGCGGTTCTTCTTTAGAGAGCTTATAATCCGCGCTATCCATGGCGCTAACCAATGGCTTCAAACTGGGTCCTTACGAGATCCTTGCGCCCATTGGGGCAGGCGGGATGGGCGAAGTGTATCGGGCGCGGGACACGCGCCTCGACCGCACCGTCGCCATCAAGATTCTTCCGCACCATCTCTCCGACGATGTCATGCGGCGCCAGCGCTTTGAGCGCGAGGCCAAAGTTATTTCCAGCCTCAATCATCCCCACATCTGCACCCTGCACGACGTAGGCCGGCAAGACGGCGTTGATTTCATTGTCATGGAATACCTGGAAGGCGACTCCCTGGCGGAGCGGTTGGAAAAAGGCCCGCTGCCCGTGGCGCAGGTGCTGCAATACGGAACCCAGATCGCCAGCGCCCTCGACAAGGCACACCGCAGTGGCGTAACCCATCGGGACCTGAAGCCCGGCAACATCATGCTGACGAAGTCCGGCGCTAAGCTGCTCGATTTCGGCCTGGCGAAAGCTACGCCGCTGCCCGCCGGCGCGACTCTGACCGATATGACCCCACGAGCCGCGCCGATGACGCAGCAGGGCGCGATTCTCGGAACCGTCCCCTACATGTCGCCCGAGCAGGTGGACGGGAACGAAGTCGACGGCCGCAGCGACATCTTCTCGTTGGGCGCCGTGTTGTACGAAATGGTCACCGGGGGCCGCGCGTTTCAGGGCAAGAGCGAGTTCAGTGTGGCCTCGGCCATTCTGCAAAAGGACCCGGAGCCGATCAGCAAGCTGCAACCTCTCACGCCGCCGGCGCTGGAACGCACCATCGGAGTCTGTCTGGCGAAAGACCCAGACGACCGCTGGCAGTCGGCGGGCGATCTCTGGAAAGAGCTGCGGTGGATTTCGGAAGGCGGCTCCCAGTCCGGAGCGCAGTCCGGAGTGACGACTGGAGCGCCCGCCGGAGTGCCGATGGTGCGCCCCGCTCGGCGAGCGGTCCGCCCGCGCATCGCATGGATCCTCGCCACGGTGTTCGCCGCCGTTGCCGTAGCCGCGCTGCTGTTCGCGTTCCGCGCTGGGCGCGATCCCGCAGCGCTTGCCTTCCGCCAGCTGAACTTCCGGCGCGAGGCGGTCTTCCAAGCGGCCTTCGCGGCGGACAAACAGACCGTCGTGTACAGCGCCGCGACCTGGGGCAACACGCCCCAGATCTTCACGGTGCGCCCCGACTATCCCGAGCCCCAACCGCTGGGCCCGCGCGGCATGCACCTGCTCGCCGTCTCTTCACAGGGTGAGCTCGCCGTTCTTGTTGGTGCCCGCTACGTGTGGTACCGGCTGTTCACCGGCACGCTGGCGCGCATGCCTCTGGGGGGTGGCGCACCGCGCGAGGTTCAGGAGGGCGTGCGGCAGGCCGACTTTTCGCCGGACGGATCGCAGCTTGCCATCATCCGCGAGGTCGCGGGCAAGGATCGCCTCGAGTACCCCATTGGCCATGTGCTCCGCGAGGTCAGCGGCTACATGAGCGATCTGCGTTTTTCCCCTCGCGGAGATCGCATCGCGTACTTCGAACATCCCCGCAAGTGGGATGACCGCGGCGCCGTGAACGTGGTTGACCTCGCCGGAAACAACAGCCTGCTTTCGGACGGCTACTGGAGCGCGCGTGGGCTCGCCTGGTCGCCTGACGGGGAGGAGATTCTTTTTTCTGCCAGCCTCAGCGGCGGCAGCTACACGGTCTACGGCGTGACCCTGAGTGGCAAGCGGCGCATCGCCTACCAGGCGCCCGGCGGCCTCACCATCCAGGACGTGGCTCGCGACGGACGCTGGCTCGCGAACCGCGTCGACTATCGCTATGTGGCGATGATTCATTCTCCCGGCGACACCGACGATCGAGACCTCTCGTGGCTCAATACGTCCCATGTCCGCGCGCTCTCGCAGGACGGTCAGACGCTTCTGTTCGCCGAGACCGGCCTTGGAACCAACTACGCCGTATGCCTGCGCAAGACCGGCGGCTCGCCCGGGGGGTCTCCTGTTGTCCGCCTCGGCGAGGGATGGCCCGCCGACCTCTCCGCCGATGGCAAGTGGGCTCTCGCCGTGGTCCAATCCCGTCCGCCCCAGCTCGTCATCTATCCCACCGGGGCCGGCCAGACCCAGCAGCTCCAACGGGGCGAGATCGAGAATTACGTCAGCGCCCAGTGGTCCCGGGACGGTAAGAGCGTCCTTATCTGCGGCAACGAGCCCGGCAAGGGTACGCGCTTCTATGTACAGGAAATCGCTGGAGGCGCCGCGCGCCCGGTGACTCCGGAAGGCACCCGCGATGGTTGGCTCTCTTCCGACGGGAAGCTCGTTTTGGCGCGCGGAGCGGACGGGAAATACTCCATCTATCCGATCGATGGCGGTGAGCCGCGGCCCGTGCCCGGCCTCACCGAGGCCGACGTGCTCGCGCAGTGGAGCGCGGACGGCCGGTCCGTGCTGGTCTATCGCCGAGCCGAGATTCCTTGCCGCCTCGAGCGCGTCGATCTGGCGACCGGACACCGCACACTCTTCAAGGAGTTCGCGCCCGCCGACCGCGCCGGACTCCTGTCCCTGCGAGAGATTTTCGTCACCGATGACCTGCGCTCCTACGCCTACACCGGCTACTACCAGGTGTCGAGCCTGTTCGTATCGGAAGGCGGGCACTAGCCACACACCCGGCATCTGTCCAGCCTGCGGTTTGCCCAGAGCGAAGATTCCAGCAAGCCAGTGTCCCAGACGGAGAAGCCCATTACCTTCGTTACTCCCTTCGTAACACGCTTCTCGGTCGAACCGCCCTGCCTGTGTCACCATCATCCCAAACGCCCATGCCGACTCCGCACCGCAGTTCGGACCAGCAAGAGCCGCTTACCAGCGCGCGGACCGACGGCGGCGAGAATGCCGCGTCGACGCAATCTCCGATGGCCGTTTTCTCCGCCGATCTGCAGGGAGAATTCATCGCCTGTAACTCCGCCTTTACTGCGCTGTTCGGTTATTCGCCCGCGGACGTGCTCGGCCGCGACTTCTCGGCGCTCTTTGCTCAGAGGGAAGAAACCGACGGCGCGAACCACGATCCTTTGCGTAAAACGATTCTTGCCGCCGCCTCCCTGCATGGGGACTATCGCGGCAATTTGTTCGCCCGACCGAAGACCGGCGGCAGTTTTCCGGTACAGTTCTGCGCCACGCTCCTGCGCGAGTCCTCCGGCAGATCCGTGGCGCTGATCGCTGTCGTCGTGCCGCTGGAGGAAACGAATTCCGCTCCCGCCAAGGCCACGTCCCCAGCGCAGGCGTCAGCCGCGCCCGGCGTGATTTCCCGAAAGATCGATGACACGCTATTTATCCTTGCCAGCCCCGTCATGCACAAGTTCATGGCCCTGGTCGACCGCGTAGCCGACCACACCGAGACGGTCCTGATCACCGGCGAGACCGGTACTGGCAAGGAACTTATCGCCCGCACGATTCACCAGTCTTCGCAGCGCCGCAGCCGTCCCTGGGTCGACATCAACTGCGCCGCGCTTCCCGAGAACCTCGTGGAAAGCGAGCTCTTCGGATACGAGAAAGGGGCCTTCAGCGGCGCCGACACCTCCAAGCCAGGTCTGTTCGAAATGGCCGACAAGGGCACTCTTTTCCTCGACGAAATTGGCGACCTGCAACTGCAGACTCAAGTGAAACTGCTGCGCGTGCTCGATGGCCAGCCCTTTTACCGTCTCGGCGGCCACCGCAAGATCAAAGTCGACGTCCGCATTGTTGCCGCCACCAACCAGGATCTGGAAGCCGCAGTCAAGGACGGCCGTTTCCGCCAGGATCTTTTTCACCGCCTCGGGCAATTCCAGCTCCGCGTTCCTCCTTTGCGGGAGCGCCCCGAGGACATTGTTGCCCTCGCGGAACATTTCCTGCGCCTGAAAGCCCCCAGCAAGGATTTTTCCTCGCAGGCGATTTCCGCGCTTCTGTCGCATGCCTGGCCGGGCAATATTCGCGAACTGCGCAACCTGGTCGCCAAAATGGCGATGGAATCTTCCGGCTCCGACATCGACTTCTCCCGGCTCAGCGCCGCGCTCACCGGAGAGCCGGCCGCGCTCCGTCAAACCGCCTCCATGCCCGTCAGCAATCTCGACAGCATGGAGGAGCAGATGATCATCAAGGCCCTTGAGCGTACTGGCGGACAGCGCACGCTCGCCGCCGAACAACTCGGCATTTCCCGCCGCACCTTGAGCCGCAAGCTCAAGGAATACAACATCAGCTTCGCTCCCGGGGAAAGCACCGCGTCCCTGGGCTTCATCAGCAACGAGCAGCAGAAATTCTTCCGCGCCCGGGTGCAGATTGCGGTCACGATCAGGACTTCTCAAGGCGAAGAAATTCGCGTGCAGGGAGTCAACCTGAGCACCGGCGGCATGGGCCTGGACGGCCTGAACGAGCCGCTGCGCTTCGCGGGATTGCTCGACGTCAGCTTCGTCCTGCCCGAGAGCGAAATCCTCTTCCAGGCCAAAGCCCGTCTCATGTGGATCGGCGACGAAGGCCGGGTCGGCATCCGCTTTGCCGTCATCGAACCCGCCCTCTTCGAGCAGCTCCAGCATTGGACCAACCACAAGATGAAGGAAGAAGGTTGGGAGTTTCCCGCCTAACCGGGCCATTCTCGGTTCTCTTCTAGCAAGCCGCCTGGAGTGTGCAAGAATTTTCATCCTTGACGGCGCAAACGCCGGAATCCAGAATGGTTACAACTCCCCAGTCGTGTTTCCCGGGCTCTGCCTGTGAGACACGAGGAACGATTTCCCCAAAGATCTTGATTGCCGATCGGCGTTGGCGATGACGCTGTCCGGGAGGTTCAACCAGCCGCTTTCGCATCAGCCACCGACCCCTATCGGCGTCTCGATACGAACACACTTACGTTTTCCATCGCCGAGAGGATTTATGAAAGCACAGACGTGCCGTCTCCTGACCCTAACTGCCGTTTGCAGTATGCTGAGTTTGGCCGCGACGATTTCGGCCTTCGCGCAGGACCTCTCTTCTTCTCCAACTTCTCTGAACTTTGGAAACGTCTACATCGGCAAGCCTTCGGGAAGCAAGGCGCTGACCATCACCAACATCTCGGGCGGTGGCATTACTATTACCAACATCGGTTTTGACTGCGCCGGCTACGGAATCTCCGCGGGAGTGGCGCCATTTTCCTTCGGCGCGACCCAGACTATTACGCATTATTCGATCTTCCTGAATCCCACCGCCGCGCAGACCTATAGCTGCAACTTCGTCATGACCATGAATGACGGCACCTTCGTGGATGTGCCAATCACCGGTGTCGGAATCGTGAGCACAGGGCTGGCCAGCGTGAATGTGTCATCGATGAGCTTTCCGAACCAGAAGGTCGGAACCACGAGCGCCGGGCAAACGGTTACGATCACCAACAGTGGCTCGAGCAGCGTAGCGTTAACCGGCATCACGCTGTCGCCACCCAGTTTCACGACGAGTGCCGTGACGCTTCCATACACCCTCCATGCGGGTTCCACCCTGCCGATTTCGGTGTTCTATACCCCAAGTGAAGTGACGTCAGAAACCGGAGCGCTGGATCTGACCTACACGCAAGTTGTCGATAACGGTGTGACGCTCACGGGCAATGGAATTGCGCCTACTTCGTTGGTAATCTCGACTTCGTCAACGCTGCCGCAGGCCACACAGAGTGCCGTCTACCAAACCACTCTCGCCGCCAGCGGCGGTACAGGCGGGTATACCTGGGCCTTGGCATCGGGTTCGACGTTGCCTTTGGGATTGACTCTGTCGAGTTCCGGTGTAATCAGCGGCACGGTCGCGTCTACCGTCGCCACAGGAAATTACACTTTCACCGTGAAAGCGACGGATACAAGCTCTGGTTCCACCGCCAGTTCCGCGATGTCTATCGGCGTGTTTGCCAACCTCGCGGACAACTGCGCCGACATTTCCTTCGACGTCCCCAACACCACGACGCCGATGACTGCGTTAACCGATCTTGGCACGGGAACCTATCAGGGGTCGGAAGGCGGGTTGTATCCCAATGGCAGCAACGTGCGGCCGACGTCTCATGACGCGGACGGCGTCGGCTTCGCGCGAGGGATTGTGCCTCTCGATGCCAACGGCAACTATAGTCCGACCGGAAAGTACGTCATGATGGCCATCGGCGAATCGACGGCGCAGAACGAGTTCGGCCGGTTCCTGCCCATCGCCAACGCCGATCCGGCGAAGAATCCCTATTTGGTGATAGTCAATGGCGCGCAAGGTGGCGCCACACCTTTCAACTTCACCAGCCCCAGTTCGGTGTATTGGTCCACGGTGATGAACAATTACCTGCCACAGAATGGCGTGACCGCGAACCAGGTCGTCGTCATCTGGATGGAAGACACCGATGGAATCGCGTCCGGAACTTTTCCGAGCGACATCACCGTGCTTCAGTCTCAGTACGAGACCATGATGCAGACCATGCACACGCTGTTCCCGAACCTGAAGATGGTTTACTTCTCGTCGCGAGTGTACGGCGGATATTCCAATGGCGTCGGGAATCCTGACAATCCTGAACCGTACGCCTATGAAGTTGGGTTCGCCGTGAAGTGGGCGATTCAGGACCAGATCAACGGCAATGCCAATTTGAATTACAACCCGGCCTTGGGAGCGGTAGTAGCGCCCTGGATGTCGTGGGGACCGTACTACTGGTCGAACGGCATGCTGGGCCGGAACGATGGATTGGAATGGGACTGCGCGGACTTCTCCGCCGACGGAACGCATCCCTCCACCCAGTACGGGCAGTTGAAGGTCGCAACTTCGTTGCTCCAATTCCTCAAGACGGACGATACGACGACACCGTGGTATCTGGCGCAGGGGGCCGTTCTTTCCCCGACCGGCGGTAACAATCAGACTGGCATTACCGGCACCACTCTGCCCACTGCCTTAACTGTACTGGCCTCGAATGGCGGGACTGCTGTTTCTGGCGTGAGTGTGAGCTTCAGCGACGGCGGCGCGAACGGGACGTTTACTCCAAACCCAGCCGTCACCAACAGCAGCGGTATTGCGTCGACCAGTTACAAGCTCGGCGCCCCCGGAACCATCACAGTCACCGCCAGCAGTTCTGGTTATAATTCCGCGACCTTCACAGAGACGTCTACGGCCGCGGTCAAGACTCTCGCCGTGAACGGCGGTAATAATCAGACTGGCGCTACGGGCAGCACGCTTCCGACCGCTCTGACTGTATTGGCCACGAACAACGGGACCGCCGTCTCCGGCGTGAGCGTATCGTTCACCGACGGCTCGACCGGGACTTTCACTCCCAATCCGGCAATCACGAACAGCAGCGGTATCGCATCGACCAGTTACAAATTGCCCACCGCGCCGGGGACTTATACCGTCACCGCCAGTAGTTCGGGCTATACGTCAACAACCTTCACTGAGACCGCCACTGCCACAACGGGGAAGCTTCTCACCGTGACCGGCGGCAACAACCAGACGGGTCCAGCGGGTACCACGCTGCCGACGGCATTGACCGTGGAGGCCACGAATAACGGAAGCGCCGTCTCTGGCGTTAGCGTGACCTTCAAAGACAACAAAGCGGGCGGTACTTTCAATCCGGGCACCGCGGTTACGAACAGTAGCGGTATCGCGTCGACCATCTACACGTTGCCGAAGTCGGCCAAGTCGATCACCGTCACCGCTGGCGCTGTCGGCTACACCTCGACAACCTTTAAAGAGACTTCCACCGTAACCAAGACTCTTGCAGTAAACGGCGGCAACAATCAGACAGGCGTGGCCGGCACAACGCTGCCCACGGCGTTGACTGTATTGGCCACCAACAACGGCACCGCCGTTTTCGGTGTGAGCGTGTCGTTCACTGATGGCGCAGGCGGGACTTTCAGTCCAAACCCGGCCGTCAGCAACAGCAGCGGTATCGCGTCGACGAGCTACACTTTGCCGGCTACAGCCGGGACCTACACCGTCACTGCCAGCAGTACTGGCTACTCGTCGGCCACTTTCACAGAGACTGCAACCACTTCTGTGGCTGTTACTCAGCTGCAACTTGTTTCGGGCGGGAAACAGACCGGAACGGTTGGGACGACTCTGCCGAACCCGATTGTGATCAAGGCCAAGAACTCTTCCGGCGGGATCGTGGTGGGCGCTTCCATCAACTTCAGCGATGGTGTGGGTGGCACGTTCTCGCCGAATCCGGCACTCACTGGTTCGAACGGGGAAGCCAGCACTTCCTACACGCTTCCCACCAAGGCTCAGAGCCTTGTGGTGACCGCATCCGATGGGAGCGTGAAAACCACTGCTAGCGAGGCATCCGTTGCCGCTGCAGCCTCCGCGATTGCGATTGTGTCGGGGAATAACCAGTCGGCCAATCCCAATACCTTGCTTCCCAGCATGCTCATCGTGTCCGTGACCGATAAATACGGCAATGCCGTTTCGGGTTATACGGTGACGTTTACCGACAACGGCGCGGGAGGTACGTTCTCCACGACCACGCCCATAACCAATTCCTTCGGCCAGGCGTCGGTGAGCTACACCACCGGTTCGACCGCAGGAACAGTGACGATCACGGCGGGGTCGACGCAGACTGGCAGTGTCAATTTCACCGAGACGGTCATTTGATGCGGCTTCGCCCGGGACGTTAGTCTTTCTCTACGTCCCGGTCTTTCCACTGCGCTATTCTGTGACATCTAACCTTGCCTTCACCGGCGAATAAGCAGATTATTGCCAAGGCGCTAGCGGTCGGCGCAGCCGCCCTCAAGAGACGCGCAAGTCCTTTGTTATCAAGATTTTGACCTCTAACCCCTGGCGGCTCAAGATTTTGCAGACACTTTTTGCAAAACCCGCGCCAGTCGCGCCTTTCAAACGGGGTGGGGGAGGGGGTACTTCTCGCAATCCCAAGCTTCCCAAAACGAAACCAGCTAAAAAAGCACTTCTCCAGTTAGTCAGCGAGAATCTTTTTCGAAGAATGCGCGACCACGAGGACAGGCGTGCGATGTACGTCGAGAGGGAGTTTTTGGCGGTAGTGGTTCAATTTGAAAGACCTTTACCACCAAGGGCACGAAGTCACACGAAGGAAATGCATACACATGAAGTCCTTCGTGATACTTCGTGTCCTTTGTGGTTCATGGTTTTTGTCTTCCAGCAGCGAATTGATCCACTACTTGTTTGGCTTATGGCAACTGCCAGACCGTGTCGAGCACCGTGCCATCGACCCACTTCACGATGGCCACTGGACGATCGCGGTGGACCGGTCGCTGGGGTTTTCCTCCGCAGATGCGTTCGACTTCTTCTTTGATTTCTCGCAGCGGCCGGATCGGAAGCTTCGAGCCTTTGACCGCATCCAGAAGATCCTGACGCCGCGGGTTGATGGCGATGCCGCGCTCGGTCACCACCACATCGATCAACTCGCCTGGCCCACACAGCGTCGTCACCTCGTCGACGATCACCGGAATGCGATCACGGAAGGAAGGCACAGCCAGGATCGTGCATCGTGCCGAGAGGCAGTTTTGCCACCCGCCAATGCCGTGGAGAAGCCGTCCGTCGGAGTGCGTGACCACGTTCGCGTTGAAGTTCGCGTCTACTTCGGTGGCGCCGAGCACAACCGCGTCCACCATCGACGCGAAGTTCCCTTTGCCGTGATAGTTGTACGAAGTGAACGGGGAAGTCGCAACATGACGCGGGTTCGTTGCCATGGAGCGCACTCCGTCGAGATCGAAGGTTTGACCATCGAGGATATAGTCGGTGAGTCCTTCTTCCAGCAATTCGACCAGGTACTTGGTTGAACCCCCGCGCACGAAACGGGCCTTCACGCCAGCCTGCTTCATCATCGGCTTGAGGTAGCTGACGAAGGCCAGCGCGATTCCGCCCGCGCCGGCCTGGAAGGAAAAGCCGTTGCGCATGATTCCCGCGTCGCGCAGGAATCGGGCCACAAATTCGGCGATGCGCAGACGGTCCGGCGAGCGCGTGATCTGGGTTGTACCCGAAACCATCCGAGCGGGATCGCCGATGGAGTCGACTTCGACGACGTAATCCACGTTGTTGCCCTGGATCTGCCAGGGGACGCAAGGGAAGGGAACCAGGTTGTCGGTGACGACAATGACGTGGTCGGCGTACATCGAATCCGCCAGCGCGAAGCCCAGAGAGCCGCAAGCGGATTTTCCGTGCGAGGCATCGCAGTTGCCGAACGCATCGGCTGTGGGCGCGGCGATCACCGCGATATCGATGTGTACTTCGCCGTCTTGAATAGCCTGCCAGCGCCCGCCATGCGAGCGCAGAACGCCCATGCCGCGCATTTTGCCTTGCGTGCAGTAATCGCCCAGAGGCCCGTTCATGCTGCCCTCGATGTGGTCGATGGCTCCCGACTCCATCAACGCAATGGCATTTTTTTGCGAAGGGAAGGATGCGCTGGGGAACCACATCAGGTGCTTCACCCCGGTCTGGGCCGCGGCTTCCAGCGCCATGAGCGCGACCCGGTCGCCGTCGCGAAGATGATGATGGGAGGACACGACCATGCCGTCGCGCAGGCCGCATTTCCGCAGCGCGCTTTGCAGATCAGGGATGCGCTTGTCGCCATTTGTGGGATAGTCCGCCGCGGTGCGTACCGCAGGCGAGGCTTTGCCATCGAGCGGCCGGTATTTCCCGACGCCCATGAAGGGGGCTTGAGGACGGCCGTTGACCGTTTCCGGGACGATGCGTCCCGCCGAATTTGCGACCAGTTCAATTTTCTCGAGGATTGCCATCAGACCCCCAATGCAACGAAAGACCCGGAACCGCGATGAATCAGCGGCGATGCTCGACCTTTTACGCGGCCAATCCCATGGCCTGCGCACGCGCCATCAGCTTCAGGGCGCGCTGCACGACCGGAGGATCGATCATCTTCGAGCCCAGGCTCACGACTCCCAGACCCTTCTGCTGCGCCTCGTTGTAAGCCGCGACGATCTTCCGCGCCCGCTCGATTTCCGCCGTCGTGGGCGCGAATGCGTCGTGAATCACCGCAATCTGCAGCGGGTGAACGCAGCCCATGCCTTCAAATCCGAGCGCGCGGGAGTTTAGACCCCAGGCGCGCAGGCCTTCCAGGTCGCCGACGTCACCAAAGACCGAATCGATGGCCTGCACACCGGCGGCGTGCGCGGCGTTCACGATACGTTGCCGCGCATAGAGTGATTCCGCGCCCGTAGAAGTCTTCGCCACGCCAAGGTCGGCGGTGTAATCTTCCAGTCCGATCGTCAGTGCGACAATCTGTTCGCTCGCTTTGACGATCGCGAACGCGTTCTCGATCCCCAGCGCGGACTCAAGAATCGGCATAAGCCAGATCGGCCTCGTGATGCCGTAGTTGGCTTTGATCTCCGCCATGCGAGCGCTGGCCTCGGTGATCTGGCTCGGGCTCTCGACCTTGGGGATCAGAATCAGGTCCGGAGACTCGGGGACGATCTCGTCGAGGTCCTCGAGTCCAAGCGGGAGTTGGTTGATGCGCACCATGCGTTCGCAGTGCAGAAAGTCGACGGCCCGCAGCGCATTGCGCACCAGCAAGCGCGCAGCATCCTTCTCGCTGGCGTGGACCGAGTCTTCCAGGTCGAGGATGACGCCGTCGGCCCCGTGCAGCGCCGCGTTGACGAAATACTTGGGCTCGCTGCCGGGAACGTAGAGCCGCGAGCGCCGCAGACGATCGCGCGCAGAAGGCTCCGGGAGCGCGATCCGGTCGGGGAGCACGCGCGTGCCCTGGCCCAGTCCGGCGCGCCGGACCGCGGCTTCGATGCGCGCGGCAATCACGAAGGGCAGCGCGCCCTCATCGTGGATCTGAACCTGGGCGTGCCGCACGCCGAGTGCCTCAAGCACCTCTTCGGCCTGCCGGTGGATCGAGTCGCCGTAATACGGTTTGACCCGCGACTCAAGTTCCACGGTAATGCCGCCGCGATCGCGGGGCTCAATCCGCACGTGAAGGTCAGACCGGACTTCCGCGCCGGAGTGGCCGGCTTCGCCGGTGCGAGTTTCCGTTGCGACTGTCATGAGATCACCGTTTCTATTCGTGGACTTCTGCGAGTTCAGCGTGGTTCGACGCATCCGCCGATTTCGACTGCTCAGCCAGCTTGGCCAAAACTGCGTCTGTCATTTGCACCGTGGTCGCCGCGCCCTGACTGATGGCTTTGGCGCTGCCGGGAATGCGCATCATGTCGTAGGTGCGAACTTTGCCTGCCTTCACGACGGCGGCGATGGCGTCGCGGATGCGGCGGGCTTTCTCCACCTCGCCGACGTGCTCGAGCATCATGACGGCGGAAAGGAACATCGCGATCGGGTTCACGATGGGCGGGTCGAGTTCCGCATACTTCGGAGCGGAGCCATGCGTCGGTTCGAAGACCGCGACTTCATCCCCGATGTTGCCGGATGCCGCGAAGCCCAGGCCGCCGATCAGGCCGGCGAAGGCGTCGGAGATCACGTCGCCGAACAGGTTCGACGCGACCACCACTCCGTAGTCTTCCGGATTCTTGGTCAGCCACATGGTCTGGGCATCAATGTTGGTCGACCGCAACGCAATTCCCGGATATTCCTTGGCTACGGCCTTGGCTTCATCTTCCATCATGCCGGAAGTTTCGCGCAGCACGTTAGGCTTTTCGCAGATGGTGACAGACTTGTAGCTGTACTTTTTCGCCCATTCGAAGGCAGCCTGGCAAATCTTGCGTGCGGCGTGGCGAGTAATGATGCGCACCGAGATGGCAAGGTCAGGACCCGCAATGGCGGTGAATGGTTTGAACTTGGAATGCGTCGCGAGCGCGGCTCGAACCTGCTCCGGCGGATTGGTCCACTCGACGCCGGCGTAAAGGCCTTCGGTATTCTGGCGGAAGACGACTACGTTGACAAGCGGTTCCTCAAAACCTCCGGCGGTCTTTTTGCGGATGAAGTTCAGCGGATTGCCGGGGAAGGAAATGCACGGGCGAATGCAAGTGTCGAGATGGAAGCGCTGCCGCATGGTGACAATGGGGCTGAAATACGAGTAGCCCTTGCCTCGGAGCTCCGGCCTGAGTTCGCCTTCCGCCTGTTTCTTGGGCTTGGAGGTGATGGCGCCAAACAGGCCCAGCTTGTGCTTGGCCAGCAGATCGACGGTGCGTTGGGGCAGGGCATTGCCCTCTCGGCACCAGTACTCCCAGCCGATATCGGCGTGGATGTAGTCGGCGTCGAAGCCGACTGCTTTCAGAATCCGCAAGGCCTCGGGGAGAACCTGATTGCCAATTCCATCTCCGGGCATGGTGACGACGGTATGTTTTGCCATGATTGCTTAGTCTCCTGAAACGACGACAGCCTCTTCACGCGGGTGCTTCTGATCCAGCCCCAGTCTCTTCGCGACCATGTTCTCCGCACCGCCCGCGATGACCAGGGACTGCGGCACACTGCCAAGCGGCGGGAAAGCGAAGCTCGCCCCACGCCATGCAACTGTTCCGGAAGTGAAGTCGATCTCCACCTGCTCGCCCGGGATAATGGTCTTTTCTTTTCCGGCGATGTCGCTGGCGAACTGTTCGCGCAGCCGCTTTACCAACTCCGGAACCTCGATGCACAAGAAGCCGTTGTTATAGGCGTTGCGCAGGTAGGTTTGCGAAAAGCTGCCCGCGATGACCAGCGGGATGCCTTTGGCCTTCAGACAAGTGACCGCCTGTTCGCGACTCGATCCGGTACCGAAATTGAATCCGCCGACGATGACGTCGCCGGCGCGAGTGCGAAGGGCAAACGTCGGGTCATAGTTCTCCATGACCACGCGGGCCATCATCGCGGGCGTCATGTCATCGCGATAAGTGTAATCCTTGCCGTAGATGGCGTCGGTGTTAACGTTGTCCGGCGGCATGAACACCAGCCGGCCTTGCACGCGCTCGGGAAATCCGGGGAGGATCTCCACGCGCTCGGCGGAGTGCGAATTGGACGCGAACTCTTCGTAATTGCGCACGAGAGTGCGGTCTGCAAACTGACGCGGCCCGGTGATGTAGCCGGCGATGGCCGAGGCCGCGACGACTTCGGGACTGGCGAGATAGCACTGAGCCTCGCGCGATCCCATGCGGCCTTTGAAATTGCGGTTAGTGGCCGAGATGCCGACCTCACCCTTTTCCAGAAGTCCGGTTCCCAGACCGATGCAGGGGCCGCAACTGGATGGTAACGGAATCGCTCCGGCATCGAGCAGCGCTTGCCAGACGCCGCGTTTCTCCGCCTCCTGCTGCGTCCATGCGCTGGCCGCGCCCACGTAGAGCTTTACGCCAGGGGCAACCTTCTTGCCGCACAACACCCAAGCAGCCGCTTCGAGGTCCTCGACGCGGGAGTTTACGCAGGAAACCAGGTATGCCTTGTGGACTGCGACTCTTTTCTTTTCAATCTCGGAGAGAGATTGCATCGCCTGCACAGTGTCGGGGCCGGAGACATGCGGCGTGACCTGACCGAGATCGAGGACAATGCGCGCGGCATAGGTCGCATCGGGATCGGGACGCGACGGCGTTTGGATCCATCTGTCGATGTCTTTTTCTGTGAAGCGCTCAACGCCTTGTTCCTGCAGGAGCTGGTGCATACCGCGCAGGTAACGGATGGTGACGTCGTCCACCGGGAACCAGGCTACGAGCGGTCCCCACTCGGTGCTCATGTTGGAGATGGAGAAGCGGGCATCCATCGACAGGCTGGCTACGCCCGAGCCGGAGAATTCGACGGCTGCGTTCAGAACCTCGTCGTGGTTGTAGAGGCCGCAAAGAGTGATGATGACGTCTTTACCGCTGACGCCTTCGGGCAGTTTGCCTTCGAGCACCACCTGGATGGTCCGCGGAATCTGCCACCAGAATTCGCCCGTGGCCCAAACCGCAGCGGCGTCGGTGCGGACAATGGGCGTACCAATAGCGCCGAGCGCGCCGTACATGTTGGAGTGCGAATCTGACGCAACTACGAAAGATCCCGGGAGAACATACCCGCGCTCGACCATGATCTGGTGGCCGATGCCCGATCCGGCGGGATAGAAATCGACTCCGTGTTGCGTGGCGAAGGCTTCGATGGACCCATATTTCTTCAGGTTAGCCTCGTCGCGATTCTGGATGTCGTGATCGAGGGCAAAGACGAGTTGTTTCGGGTCGGATATCTTCTTGGCGCCGATGGCTTTGAATTTACTCATCACCGCCGACGTGTTGTCGTGGGTCATGGTGTGAAACGGCCGGATGGAAACGAAGTCGCCGGTGCGCAGCGGGCGCTGCGGGCCATCGGCGAGGTGGGCTTGGGCGATCTTCTCAACAATTGTCTGAGGCATAAGAGGACTCCAGTCGTTTCGCGGAGCACGTGTTGCCAGCCGCGCGACGGTGTTATGCGATCACGATTGCTAGCACGGTTATGCGAGCACGGGCTTGTGGCTCTTCTGGCCTTTGGCGCGCTGCTTCGTCCCGCCCTTGGTCTTCACGGACTCTGTCTTGCGAACATCGGCTTCCAGCAGAGCCATCAGTTCGCTTACAGAACCGACTCGCTCCAAATTCCAGATCGCATCTTTGACTCGCTTCTGCGCGCCGATGGATAGTACGCCATCGGCGAGCGCAGAAAACTTTTCTTCCAATTCCTGATCCGTCAACGGATTGCGCGGATCACCTTTGGGATAATCAAGCTGTTTATTGAAGGAGCGTCCGTCGGTTGTGCTGATGTTCACGATCACCCGCTGCAGTGCGGGAAATACTTTTTCGATCTCGGGATCCGCGACTACCTCGACCTTCTGCAGTTGCGCCCGGATTGCCGGGTCCATGATCTTTTCCATGGTAAACTGCGCCGGCGTCACCTGACGGTCGACCAGCGCTGCGGCGATCACATAGGGCAACGAGTGATCGGCAGTCTCCCTGGTGCGGGGATCGTATTTGCTGGGATCGGAAAGAATGTCGGCGGCGCGGGCCAGCGAGCGGATCTGGATCTTCTCCACCTGGTCGGGATGCAGATCATTGCTCTTCACCAGATCGAGCACTGCCGAGATGGGCGTGTGGGTCAAGGCTTCAGTGGGAAAGGCTTTCATGCCGCATTGCGTGATGCGCCAGGATTCGCCCAAGCCATCCGTCAGGAGATTGAGCTTCCACTCCGGTTTGAAGACATGGGTCAGCCCTTCCTTGCCATCGACCACGTGCTCCGGGCCGGTATAGCCTTTTTCCGCCAGCAGTGCGGCAAACACGCCGCTCTGGGTCGCCATGGGATCGACGGTATTCTTCATCATGGTCAGCTTGCCTGCCGTGACCGCGCCCAGCGTGCAGTGACGACTGGCGGAGATGCCGATGGCGTGCTGGATTTGCTTCCAGGGAAGGTGCAGAGCGCGCCCAGCCACCATGGGCGAAACGAAGGCGGTGAGCGTGGCGTGATGCCAGCCGCGCTCACGGATGCCCGGGAACGCCGCTTCGCAATAGCGCATTTCGAATTCGTGGCCGAGCACGAGTCCGACGATGAGTTCCTTGCCGCCACTGTAGGCGCGTTCGCAGCAGGCGATCGCTGCGGGAAAAATGTCGGAGGGATGCGAAGGGTCCTGTTTCCAGTAGATGTCGTTGTAATCCATACAGCGGATCATGAGCGCGTTGGCCAGCGACGCGGAGACGGGATCGATGCGCCGGCCGGTGCCAATCACGGTGGCGAGTCCTCGGCCGGCAACTTCGTCGAGAACTGCGAGAGCAATCTTTACGTCGTGCTGCTGGTAGCCGCCCAACGCGCAGCCCAGCGAGTCGAGCAGGAAACGCTTGGCCTGGTAGACGGCGTCCGGAGAGAGGTTCTTGAACTGGAGAGCGGACGCCCAGCGGGACATCTTCGCGGTCACAGTTTCTTTGGCAGGGGGATTCGGGTTGGACGCAGACACGGGTTCTCTCCTTATATCTTAACCTGATGTTTTGAGCTTGATGTTCTTCGGATTCTTGAACGGCAGGAAGGCCATGAAGTCGGCGTGATGCACGATGAAGGCTTCCGTGGTGCGCTTGACCAGATCGCCCTCGGCCGCGTGGGCGGCGATGATGTGGCAAACCGCGTCGGGCACGCCGCATTCGAGCGCCAGTGCGACCCCGGTGAAGGGATGGCGCAGAGCCTCGCCGCGTTCGCTCTGGCGGCTCTTGCCGTCGGGGCCGATTTCGTATTCCAGCAGCTTGCCCACGTCGGCCAGAATTGCGCCCGCAATCACGGTGTCGAGGTCGATGGGCAACGCCCGTCCCATGAAACTGTGCATGGCCCGGGCGCTGTCGCGAGCGATGTGCACGACGCAGCGTTTGTGCTCCATAAAGGTGATGGGGCAATTCGGAACCAGCAGGGTGAAGGGGATCCGGTTCAGGTCTTCGGCCTGGAGGGAGCTGCGCTCGAGCGCTTTGATCCAGGTGTCGGTAACTTGTTCACGCAATTGGAGATCTTCAATCCAGTCGATCTCCGGCCAAAGGCGCTTGATAGTCTCCCGCATACGCGTCCCGATGCAAACAGTTCAGGCTAGCTCGGGGCGGAGGCGGAGACGACGATTCAGATCACAAGGGGGTGTGATTTGAACACGGCGGAGACGGCCGGCCTCAGACCGGGGAGGGGTTGGATGGGGATGAGGTTGGGTTGCCCTTACGGGGTCTGCAAGAGGCTCTTGATCTCTCTCTCGAAGACGGCGGGGTCCGTGGCGCCTATGTGTTTGGCGTAGATGTGCCCATCGCGGGTGATCAGAAACGCGATTGGGAGTCCCAGAACTCCGCCGTATAGCTCGCCGGTCTTCGCAGTCCCCATCACGACGGGATAATTCATGTGGAATTGCTGATAGAAGGCGCGGACGGGCTCGGGACTGTCGTCCATGGAGACACCGATAATCTGCAGGCCGCGATCGCCGTACTTTTGCTGCAGTTCAACGAAATGAGGGGTCTCCTCGCGGCAGGGATCGCACCAGGTCGCCCAGAAATCGAGCAGAACGACCTTGCCGCGATAGGAGGACAGGCGAAGGGCTTGTCCGTCCAGTTGTGGAAGAGTGAAGTCGGGTGCGAGCACGTGCTGCTTTGTGCCGGGTGACGTGGCGTGTGGAACACTGGTGCGCCGCAGGTGCAGCGCAACCAGCGCGGCAAGCGCCAGGGCACCCGCGACAAGCAGCCGTCTCATGGCCGGACGCAGAACCTATTCTCCCTTCGCGACGGGATAGCCCTTGTCCACCCAATTCGCGCCGAAATTGTCGGAGATGTACAGCACCTTCACGTTGGTAAAGCCCATGGCGTGCAGGGCGTCGTCGGCGGGCTTGACGTTGGGACAGTGGCTCCAGGGGCAACAGCCGCAGTACAGAACGATGAGCTTGGTTCGCGGCAAGGACTCCACGCGCTTGCGGAGCTGCTGTAATCCGCTCTCGCTCGAGGCGGGACCAATGTATTCCGACCCGGGGATGTGCGCCTGCGCGAACAGAACGTGGGAGCCTACCTGGATCATGAGCGGCTTTTCTTTGCCGGAGGTCTGGAGGAGTTTCACCAAATCTTCGGGGTTGATCAGGCGGGTGGTGGGAATGGAGGTTGCCTGACCGGCTGCCTGAGCTAGGGAGAGGACGGCAATTGCCACGAAAATGAGGGCGGACTTTGAATATCTACTGGCGATTCTCATAGGAGTTCTCCCTGAGGAATTCGTGTGATCGGAGTACCTGCAAGAATACACCGCCTGGTCGCTGAAAGGCGTCCCGCGTAATTATGCGCCCGCAAGCTCGCGCAGGCGCTGGGCCGCACTCTCTGGCGTGATATCGCGTTGCGGGGTTCCCAGCATCTCGAAGCCGACCATGAACTTGCGGATGGTCGCCGAGCGCAGGAGCGGGGGATAGAAATGCGCGTGGAAATGCCATTCCGGATGGTCGGCGCCATCGGTCGGAGACTGATGGAAGCCCATCGAGTAGGGGAAGGGAACGCCGAAAACTTTGTCGTAGGTGGAAGTGACGCGCTGAAGAATCTGGCTCAGGGAACGCGCTTCGTCGGTCGCGAACTCATTCATGCTTCCTAAATGGCGGCGGCTGCAGACCAGAATCTCGAAGGGCCAGACCGCCCAGAAGGGCACGAGCGCAACGAAACCGTCGTTCTGACAAACTACGCGCACCTGCTGACGTGCTTCCAATGCGGCATAGTCACACAGCAGACAGCGATGGTGCGACTTCCCGTATATCCGTTGAGTTGCCAGTTCTTTGGAAGGCGCTTCCGGAATCGAGGAGGTAGCCCAGATCTGGCAGTGGGGATGCGGATTGCTGGCGCCCATCATGGCGCCGCGGTTTTCGAAGATCTGGACGTGGTTGATGTCTGCGAGACCGCCCAACTCGCGGAATTGCCCCACCCAGGTGTGGACTACCAGTTCGATTTCGTCCAAAGGCATGGTAGCGAGCGTGAGATCGTGCCGCGGAGAGAAGCAAATCACGCGGCAAATCCCGGGCTCGGCCTCGGCGACCAGCAGGCCCATGCTGTCGACATCGAGACGAGCGGCGGAGGTTTGCGGTTTCAGAGCGGCGAAGTCATTCTCAAAAACGAAGGTCGTGGAGTATGCAGGATTTTGAATTCCGCCGGCCCGGGTGTTGCCGGGGCAAAGGTAGCAATTCGGATCGTAGGCGGGCTCGGACGCAGTTTGAAGCGGCGCCACTTCTCCTTGCCAGGGACGCGTCGCGCGATGGGGAGAGACCAGCACCCATTCGTTGGTCAGGGCATTCAGGCGGCGATGAGGATCTTCCGTGAGTTTCAAATTTTGGCCTCGCAGCATTTTACGACGAGTGGAGGCAAGGTGCAGACCGTCATCATCGTGATGCCGCGGAACGGGCAACGAAAGAGAACCAGCCCACGCGGCAACCGTGAAGGTCCGCCGGGCTTCGCCCTGGCGGGACAGCCGAGGCGGCTGTCACCACATGCGCAGAGTGTGTTGGCTCACGGCTTCAGGGAGTTGCCCATCATCAGGGCGAATAACAGAGGCAGGTAGATCACGGTTGCCTGCAGCACGTGACGGGCGCGCATCTTCGAGGGCGCGCTGGACAGCGGCAGGTTCAGGAACGCCAGACGGATGCCGAAATAGAGGAGCGCGAAGCCGAGGACTACCGCACCCACCAGGTAGGTTTTGCCGGCCATGCCCATGAAGCTGGGCAGAAGGCTGATGGGAATCAGAGCCACCGAGTAAATCAGAATGCGGCGGGCGGTCGAGCGGCCGTCTTGTTCCACTACGGGCAGCATTTTGACTCCGCCCTTGGCGTAATCGTCGCGGTACAGCCAGGCGATGGAGAAGAAGTGGGGGAACTGCCAGACGAAGAGGATGGCGAACAACACCAGGGTGCCCCATTCGAGTTGACCGCGAGCGGCGGTCCAACCGAGAACTCCGGGCATAGCTCCGGGAAAAGCTCCAACGAACGTGCAAATGGGCGAGATGCGCTTCAGGGGGGTGTAGGCAGCGAGGTAGACAACGGACGTCAGGAAGGTCAGCAGTCCGGTCAGGGGATTGGTGAATACGGCGAGGTAGATCGAGCCGCCAACCGCTGCCAGCAGGCCAACTGCGGTGGCGTGAAACAGGCTCATGCGGCCGGCGGGAAGCGGGCGGAAGGCGGTGCGGCGCATGTGCGCGTCGACATCGTGCTCCATTACTTCATTCAGCGCCGCGGTCCCGCTCGAGACCATTCCAATCCCCAGCAAGGAATGGAATAGCCCCCAGCTAATCCAGGAAGTGCCCGCCTGGTGGGCGCCGAAGAAGTATCCGCACCATGCGGTCACGACGATCAGGCTCGTGACCCGGAGCTTGGTCAGTTCGGCATAATCGCGCAGAAGGGACGTCGCCCGGGTGCGGAAAGCAGAGAAAGGCAGTGTCATCGAGCTCATTGTTTGGCCGTGTAAAGCGTTCCGGAAAACCGTTCCTGGCTGTTACGGAAAAACCACGTACGGACCCCACTCCGTTACGTGCTCAAGGATTGCATAGGTACTCTGATCATTTTCGAAAGTCAAGCGAAAATGGAAAACCCCAGTTCTGAATCAGGGTAACACATCGGGCCACGCCAGCGGACGAACGACAAGAAGGAATCGGACAAGTCGGACAGCGGCTGGTAAGGCGTACTCGGCTTAATAAGGTTTGCGGAGTATTGTGACCCACCACAGAATCTGTCATTCCGAGCTGCGCTCGAAACGACATAGGGGGAAGTGTCACAATATTGGGCAATCCTCAATAATTACTCTTCCGCCTCCTTGGGAAAACAACCCTGACGGATTCCCGCGCCGCGTGGCATAATCTTCGGCAACATCTCCCGAATCAGGTGCCAACCGATGCGTCCAGTCTTGATTGCCGTTCTCAGTCTGTACCTTTGTGTGTTAAGTGCGAGTTCGCCTTGCGCGGCTGCGGCTGCGAGCCCGAAGTCGCTGCAGATCTACTTCATCGATGTGGAAGGCGGGCAGGCGACCTTGGTCGTGAGCCCGTCAGGAGAGTCGCTGCTGATCGACACCGGCTGGCCGGGATATGAAGGCCGCGACGCGGACCGGATTCTGGCTGCCGCCCACCAGGCCGGCATCAAGCAGCTCGATTACGTCCTGATTACCCACTATCACCGCGACCACGTTGGCGGCGTCCCGCAGCTGGTGGACGGGATTAAGGTGGGCACGTTTGTCGACCACGGGCCGAATCTGGAAGACTCCCAAGTGACGCGCACCGATTATGCCGCCTATGAGAAGGCGATCGGAGGCCATGCCCACGTCGTCGTCAAGCCGGGATGGGGGCTTCCCATCAAAGGCATCGAAGTTCGCGTGCTGGCCGCAGCCGGAGATCACATCACGAGTCCATTGCCGGGAGCCGGGGAGGCGAATTCGCTTTGTGGCTCCGAGCCTGCCGCCGCGGTGGACAACACGGAGAATGCCCGTTCCGTGGGTGTTCTGATCACCTACGGGCATTTTCGCTTTCTCGATCTCGGCGATCTCACCAAGAAGAAGGAGATTGAAATAGCCTGCCCGAACAACTTGCTCGGCACGGTCGATCTTTTTCTAGTGACGCATCACGGGGCGGACCTTTCGAATTCGAAGGCCCTGGTGTGGGCCCTGCATCCTCGTGTGGCCGTGATCGACAATGGTCCCCGCAAGGGATCGAGTCCCGCGGCGTGGCAGATCGTCCACGATTCTCCGGGGCTGGAAGATTTGTGGCAGGTGCACTACGCCGCCGAATCGGACCGAGAGCACAACATAGCCGACGAGCGCATTGCGAACGTAAAAGAAAACTGCGAAGGGAAGTACATCAAGGTCGCAGCGGAAACCGACGGCACGTTCACGGTTAGCAACGGCCGGACAGGTGCTCAGAAGACGTACAAGAAATAGGCCGGCGCGGAATTTGTAGCGCCGCCGTCTCGGCGGCTGTCGCGGGGGCGTCTCGCCCCCGCATACGTGGGCAAGGTGCCCCCGCGACAGCCGGCAAGATGCCGGCGCTACGACTAGAATCCTCACCCATGATCGTGATCGTGATGGGAGTCGTCGGCGCGGGCAAGACGACCGTGGGGCGTCTGCTGGCCGAGTCGCCCGGTTGGGAATTCGCCGACGCGGACGACTTTCATCCACCCGCGAATGTAGAGAAGATTCGGCGTGGCATCGCGCTTAACGACGACGACCGGACGCCTTGGCTGGAGCGCCTTCGAGCGGCGATCAACCATTGGATCGCTGAGAAACGCAATGTTGTGCTGGCCTGCTC
>JADGNP010000084.1 GCA_017883425.1 Candidatus Sulfotelmatobacter sp.
CATAAGCACGGAACTTGCCCCAGCCTCCGCGAACAATGGTTCTTCCGGTACCGAAGAGGTCAATCGCAGCGCCCAAGCGCGGCGAGTAGAACAAGGGACGACTGTTGGTTCCAGATATCGGAATGCTGTGGTCAAGAGAGTGCCAAGAGATACCCGTGTTGGTGTTTTGGGCGGCGGGAATCGAGGCGTCGTAATTGTTCGGATTGAAGACGGCCAAGCCGAAAGGATCGGAGTAAGGTTTGGCATAGTGCTCGAATCTCATCCCGATGTTCACCGTGATTCGCCGAGTCAACTTCCAGTCATCCTGAACATAGAAGTCGTAAATGTTCTGGGCGAGATTCGTCGGAGGCGGCAAGGCCTGCTCAAAATAACCTCCCTGGCCAATACCCATCAGAGCGTCGGCGTATTCGTTACCAGAGGTAGTACCACCCCACCCCGTCGCGCCATATGAGAAGACTCCCATGAACTGGCCCCAGTTGTCCTGCTTGTTATAGGCGTGCTCGTAGTAGAAACCGGCCTTCAGGCTGTGGGTCTTGATGACCTTGGTTAAATTCTCGGCGATGCTGGGGATTCCCTTGACCGCGATCATCGAAGGGTGATAGTCGTGGCCTACGTCCCCGAGATTGGGAAATCCCGATTGCCAACTCAGGACCGCTGGAGCGTTGGAGTTTCCATAGATGCCCGTCGGCGCAAAACCAATACCTGAACGCGTCTGTTTTGCGGGATTGGCCAGCGTGGTGGGGAAGTTGATTTTGGTATAGCCAAAACGGGTTTCGCTCGTCATTGTGGGCGAAAAGACCCTGAGGAACGTGCCTGTAATCGCGTCGGAACCATTGATCCCGGTGGCGCTGCTGGGCGCAGGAACCACCCAGTCGCCGGAGTTGATCCACAGTCCCATCGGCATATTCGCTGTTTCTCTCTGACGGCTCCAGACCACATATGCCTTGGTGTTGTCGTTTATGTTCCAGTCGCCGCGGGCAACGTTCTGCCACGAGTTCTGCGCCACGCTGAACGCCCTTACGTAATTGAAGCCAGTCGCAGTCGGGTCGGCGTTGGGCTGAGGCAGGAAATCCCTCAACAGCGCCTGCGCGTTGGGATCGATACAACCTGCGTCAATGACGCCGGCTGTGATCGCTGCACAAGTCCCATTGAATGGATGTTGAGTCCTGCCAACCCCCACACCATTTACTACGCCGTTCCATCCCAAGACATTGCCGGGTGTTGTGGGAACGTTCTTCACGATACCGTGGCCGATGTTCGCATACTTGGACTGAGACAGTTCGCTGAAGTCCCCATTCAACATTGCGTCGGTGGGAACGAAAGCACGGTCCACGCCGCCATCGAGATCCTGTTTGTAATATTCGAAAGCCTCGAAGAAGAATAGTTTTTGCTTACTTTTGTTAAGGCTGGTTCCGGGAATGTACAGCGGCCCGCCTATGTTGAAGCCTGGGTAGTAGTAAGAACTCGGCGTTTTGAGCGCGCCGGGGCTAAAACCGTTAGAGAGTTCGGAAGCCTTGTTGAAGGCGTCTTCAGAATTCATTTCCTGGTTGCGGGCGTACATGTAGCCCTCGCCGTGGAACGTGCTGCCGCCGGCTTTGGTTACCGTGTTGACCACCACTGGTCCCTTAGCGTTTTCTGCGCTGAAATTTGAACTCAGTACTTTCACTTCTGAAATCATGTCCGGGTTAGGGTTCACAGGGTTAGCACTGGTGGAACCCGGGTCGAAGCTATGTTGTCCATCCAAGGTGATGTCAATGTTCTGCCCGTTGACCGCGACGGCGCCAAGTCCAGCAGCACTGTTGCCCACCGCAAAGCCATTGATGCCGACCACCTGTCCGTCATAGGATGGTCTGTTGACGGCGTTGTTGTTTTGCAGGGTTGCACCCGGCAGTAGCTTCAGATACTCGGTGGCGTTGCGACCGACAAGCGACAAGTCCTGCAAGTCCTTGGAAGAGATCAGAGCCGATTTCTCCCCAGAGTCCACCGTCGCCACTTCTTGCGTAAGCGCATTGACCTCGACGGTCTCGTTCCCGCCTCCGACCTTCAGTTCGATGTTCATCGTCTTGCTGTCCGAACCGTTGAGTACGATGCCTGAGCCGACCCACTTCCGAAAGCCTGTCATCTCGACGATGACTTGGTAGGTGCCAGCGGGCAGAGTGGGCACTGAGAAAAACCCATCCCGATTGGTCACCGTCTTACGCAGCTCTCCCGAAGCCGTTTCCTTTACCGTGACATTAGCGCTGTTTGCAACTGCACCGCTGGCATCGACCACAGTTCCGTTCAGGGTGGCAAATTGCGATTGCCCAAAGGCTAGTGGCAAGGCCAGCAGGAGTGCCACCGCGAGCCCCAAGATCCATTTCGTCTGATTCATATACGCCCTCCTCGATCCAACAGCCGAGTCGCGCTCCCGCCTCAATCGTTGACGCGGGGTATCAAATAATCATTTCGTCTATCAAGTTGACAGTTCCGTTATATGCCCGAGCTGCAGCGTGGCTTAGCCACCCGTAAGCGTTATCGACCCTCCAGATACGCGTTGTCAAGCAAAAACATTAATAGAAAACGATTACGATGTGCCACGGCGAGATTTAGCAGTACGTGTCGGTGATTGTCAAGAAAAAATCGATTTTCTGCGGGTAAAGAATCGATTTTCCCAGAAGCAGCCCTGGGGAAGGCGGGACCAGCTCTTTTCTAGGCACGGGGTACCGTAAAAAAGTTAAGCCGCTTTGTTTCAGTCATTTACCAGAGTACTCGCCCGGGTGGCCCCTTGACATCTGGCAAACTTCGAATATTATGCTGAACCGTGGCTAAGCCACCTGTAGGCGCGCTTCCCGCGAGGCAACCAAAGGGGAGCACGGATATCGACCACCAAAGATCCGGTAACACGTCCTTTTGCTGGCGGAGATCTTGAACGATGAATCAGCTTCGATCTGCGATGTTTGCTCTTTTAGCATTCTTGAGTTTTGTCCGCGCGCTGCCAGCCCAAGAACCTGTTCCGGTCGCTTCAGGGTTTCGCCTGCAGGACGGGGACGTTGTTGTTTTCTACGGCGACAGCATTACGGAGCAGAAGCTCTACACCTCGGACATCGAGAACTATGTTCTGACTCGCTTTCCCGGTCGCCACGTCCGCTTCGTCAATTCCGGAGTCGGCGGAGATAAAGTGAGCGGCGGATGGGCGGGGCCCATCGATCTTCGGCTCGCCCGCGACGTCTTCGCGTACCGTCCCACGATGATCACCATCATGCTAGGAATGAACGACGGTTATTACCGGCCGTTCGATCCGGGTATTGACACGACCTATGAAGATGGCTATCGACATATCGTCGAACGAATCCAAAAAGAGTTGCCGCAGGTCAGTCTGACGCTCCTCAAGCCATCGCCTTACGACGATGTAACTCGATTACCCGACCCCCCACCCGCCTACAACACAACGATGCTCCGTTTCGCGGAGTTTGTAGGAAAGCTGGCAGCGGAAAAGCACGGTCTTACTGCCGATCTGAACCGGCCCGTCGTCGAAGTGCTGACCGCGGCCAAAGCGGGCGACGCGGCGATGTCGGAAACACTAATTCGGGACCGAGTTCATCCCGGCGCTGGTGTGCATTGGGTGATGGCGGAGGCATTACTCAAGGCATGGAATGCGCCCGCAGTCGTGACGTCGGTAAAGATCGACGCAATTCATGCCAAGGTCACCGAAGCTCTCAACACCGACATCGCGCAATTGCAGCGCACCAAGAGCGGTCTGAGCTGGGTGCAGACTGATCTTGCTTTGCCTCTACCATTTCCTCCAGTCGCCACCGACCCGTTCCTTGCGATTGTGCTGCAGGTCTCGGATCTCACCCAGGCTCTCAACCAGGAGGTTCTGCGCGTGGAGGGTCTGGCCGAAAGCACATATGAACTGCAAATCGACGAGCACCCTATCAGTACGTTCACTGGTGCGGAATTGGCAGCGGGAATAAACCTCGCTACTCTGGATACGCCGATGCTCGCACAATCCAGGATTGTTGCGTTAGATACAATCCAAAAGAACGAAATCGAAGGCGTTCGATTTGAACTCGCCTATGATGCCCGGGACGCCAAGGTGCAGGCAACCGTTAAGAAACTTGATTCCGCTATCGAGCTTGCAGTCGAACGCCAGGGGAAGGACGCTGAGCCCTGTCTTCACCGCTATGTTCTTCTTCTTCGCCGTATAGCCAATCTAGGAAGTGATTCCAATCGGGAGGTCACAAGAGATCGTCTGCACACACTTGGAACGCGTCGGCAATAAGGCCAAACCTGCCGGTCCCTTCGGACGATATCCCCTCGCCAACCATGCATGAACTCACTCGAGAGCCGATTTATCAGCAACTGAACCAGCTGCTCCGATCCCTGGTGCGGTCGGATGAATACCCGGTCGGCGGACAATTCTTGACGGAGCGTCAAGTCTCCGAACGATTCCAGGTCAGCCGGGCGACTGCGAACAAAGCCTTGTCGAACCTGGTCGCGGAAGGACTGCTGACTTTTCGCAAGGGCGTTGGGACCTTCGTCAGTGCCCAATCCATGGATTACAACCTCCGCGCATTGGTCAGTTTCACCGATGAGGCGATTGCTGCAGGCAGGCGGCCCGAAACGCGAGTGCTGCTCTTCGAAGAAGTTGCCGCACATGCAACTCCCGAAGACATAGCCCAGGTGCTCCAGGTGTCGGATCAAGATCCGCTCTGGTATATGGAACGGCTCAGGCTAGCTGACGGTCTTCCCGTCATTCTGGAGCGCCGTTACGTCGTCGCAGAACACTGCCGAACGATGAAAAAGAGCGATGTCGCAGGCTCCTTATATAAGGTCTGGAAGGAGCAATACACCCTCGAAGTGGAAGGTGCGGAGGAGAGTATTCGGGCGGTAAACATGCGCAGTGAGGAAGCAAAGACGTTGGGCACGCGCCTCAACACTGCGGGCCTGCTGGTCACGTCGGTCGGCTTCTTGCGAGGGCACAAGCCTTTGTGGTTTGAGCGAACCTTGTACCGCGGCGATATCTACGAGTTTCACAACCGGCTAGGCCGCATTCCAGGAGTGGGCGGGCGAATCGGGAGATCCATGGTCAAATCTTGAAGAAAAGATTCGCTGGTCAACCAGGAGTTGAAATGCGTCTTCTCCGAGCAGCAATTGTGTGCTAAGTGGAACTGCCTTTCGCGCCTTGATGTTGTCTGCGAATCGCCGGCGCTTACTCAACTCTGGGCGATCGCGCTGGTGCACTCGGCGCTCTCGCGGTGGCCTTCCAACGCAACCTCAAGGTTCATTCTGCCTTCATGAAAGGGGACCATCATGCCTGATTCGTACTCTTATGAAGCGCTTGCCAAGATGATCGACCATTCTCTCCTCAACCCCGCTCTGACGGTGGAAGAACTGGAGGCGGGTTGCCGGCTCGCCCTGCCTTACGACGTAGCCAGCGTATGCATACTGCCGTATTGAAACTCTCGGATTTCAGTCAGCCGACTCCGTACGCGTCTAACCGTTGGACAATCTCGGGCCATGCGGAGCTGAAGCGATATCATAAGCAGGAATAAAGCGGCGACTCTCACGGTGATCACAATGAATCGTAGGAAGCTTGCTTTGCAGTCGACCATTCTCCTCCTCCTTGCACTTATTTCGATCGTTTCGTCTTCCGCCCCTGCTCCCAACACGTTCGGCTACCACCAGGTGAGGACTGACAGCCGCGGCCGTATCGTGCCGTGGTACGGAACTGGCCCGGCACAGGCCTACGACCACAATATTCGTCTGGTGTGGAACTTCTGGCGAACCATGCGGAAGTGTTCTAACGGTGTGCCCTACTATCTGCAGCACCAGGTCTGGAAACCCGAGGAAGACGATGCGCGCGGCTTGGGCGGAGACCAGATCAATATGGCGCTTTCCTCCTGGACTCTGCTGTACGACTACTTAGGCGATGAGGCGCTCAAGGAGAACATGATCCTGATGGCCAACTACTGGCTCGATCACGGCGTGTCGCGACCGAACCTTCCTTGGGCGAACCTGCCGTACCCGTTTAATACTGAACTGCACTCCGGCGTCTACGACGGCGATATGCGGGCAGGAAAGGGTTACTTGCAGCCCGATAAGGCTGGCAGTTTCGGCGCCGAACTGGTGACGCTCTATAAGCTAACCGGCAATCACCGGTACTTGGAGGCAGCCACTGCGATCGCAGATACCCTTGCCACACGAGTACAACCAGGTGATCGTGATCACTCACCTTGGCCGTTCCGGGTCAATGCAGCTACCAATGAAGTGAACAGCATGGTTAAGGATGGCAAGAAGTATGAAGCCACCTACACAACGAACTGGTCGCCGACGCTCCGATTGTTCGACGACTTGATCGCTATGAAGCAGGGCCGCATAGAGGACTACAAGAAGGCATCGAAACTCGCCAGCGACTGGTTAAAGACTTATCCTCTCAAAACGAATCGATGGGGGCCGTTTTTCGAGGACATTGACACCGCCGTCGTCACCGATACAGAGACAAACGCCGATACCATGGCTGCCTACATTCTGAACCATCCCGGGTGGGATGAGAACTGGAAGGCGGACGCTCGCGGAGTTTTGGATTGGAGCTACGGAATGTTCGCCAATCATGAATTCGAAAGATGGGGTGTGATTCCGATCAATGAACAGACCGCCTACCTGGTACCGGGAAACAGCCACACCTCCAGGCATGCTTCCGTGGAGTTGCTCTATTGCGAGAAGACTGGCGAGTGCGCTGATAAAGACAATGCAATCCGTCGGCTCAACTGGGCGACATACACCGTGGATGTTGACGGCAAGAACCGCTATCCCCGCGATGATATCTGGTTAACGGATGGCTATGGAGATTATGTCCGGCACTATTTGCGAGCAATGACCTCTGCACCGGAACTGGCGCCTGATGATGAGAACCACTTGCTCCGCACGTCTTCCGTCGTTCAGTCGATCACCTATGAGCCGGACCGTATTACGTACACCAAGTTCGATACAAACTCTGTGGAACTGTTCAAGTTGGGAGCGGCTTTGCCGAAGTCAGTGAGCGGTGGGACGATGGGATGGAATCCCACAACCAAGGTTCTGACCGTCAAGGCCGACCGCAAGACCGTGACTCTCGTGTGCTCTGCAGCCAAGTAGGTGTGGAGCAAGGCAAACCGCGGATTCTCCGAAATACCTATCTCATGGCTTTCGGAGTCGTGCCTGCCCACCTTCTGTACCAGAAACATTCGCCAGAGCAAGCCCCAGTAGTGCGTTGCATATGTATGTGCAAACTCGGCTATCGAAAGGTCACGCCACGTGCATATTGTGTGGTCAGCTTGCAGTCTTCTGCGTTGCGAATCGGTCGGCCGTGGTACTCCAAGCCCTCGATCACCACGGCTTCGACCGCGTGCCCGTCATCAAAGCCTGCTATCACGCTATAAGGTAACGCTCCTTCCAGAACTTGGAGGTTCGTTACGCGAATGTTCTTGATGTGGCCGCGGAACTTCGATCGCTCCGCCTTCTCGTCGGGAGCATAGCTCAATATCCCATCCCAAGCTCCACCGCGGTCCAGTCGACGCAGGTTCTCTTGGTTATCCGCGGGACGATCCGCGCCGTATTGCGCATAAACAACGGCAAAGTCGATCAACTTCCGGCGAACGTCCTCAACGCGTATGTTGTCGAAGCTGATGTTCTCGACCACAGCCGCATCGCCATTGTGGATGCTTATTGCTGACCCACGTTCGACGTGGATCAGATCGATGTCCTCGAATCGAATGTCGTGAACCCTGTGATTCCTAAGTTCAAAACCGGTCTCGATCCCATTGCCGCCTGTAGGCATGTTCCAGAAAACGGAGTGGCGAACCACAATATCGTGAACTTCGACGTCGTCCAGATTCTTGATCACCAAACAGTCATCGTTGGTGCGAACAAACGTGTTCTCAACGATCACGTCACTGGAAGAGACGATGTCAAAACCGTCATCCCCGTAATTGTCGCTAGGGTTCAGGATGTTGACTCCGTCGATTCGCGTGCCTGTGGTGTTCCGTACGAACACGGTCCAGGTCATGCTGTTGAAGATCGTAATCCCCTCGATCTTGGCATTCTGCGTTCGTCCGAGGTAGACCATGCTGCGAGAACCCGGAGTCTGCTGGTCGCGCTCCTGTCTGCGAAATACATCGGAACCATCCAGCACGCCTCGGCCTCGAATCGTCACGTTCTTAGTTCCGATGGACTGGACATTGCCCTTCACCCACGCCCCGGGAGCCAGGTAAAGAGTCTCGCCGTCCTTCAACTCGATGAGTCCCGCTTCGTGCTTTCCGGGGCCGAAATAGCGGACGTTCGCAGCGCCCGGTCGCGGAGCGGCTTTCTCAGGGGCATACGCGAATAGGTGGACGACGAACTTCAAGTCGTCATTGAACTCCACGGTGACTGGGCTAGGATTCTTGAGCTGAAAACGGACGCTCCGGTGGTCGGCTCCAATCACGGGTGTGATGCCTGCCGATTTTGGACGGATATCGACCCAACGCACGTCGAAGTCTGGACGAATCTCGACCTCGGCCGGCGCTCCCAGTTCGAAGAGCCCAAATGAGCCCTGTTCGAACTCGTGCAGTTCGAGCGGTCGGCCGTTCACCGCAGCAGCAAACAACGGCGGTTGACCTGCCGGAGTCGCATCCATAGAGCGCTGTTGAGGTGCAGCAAGTACTGGTGTGAGTAAGAAGGCAAATCTCACCAAAAGAATACCGACACGGCGTCGTGGCATTAAGTCTCTCCCGGCGTTTTCTGCAGGAGCGGAGCGCGAAACGCTTTCACTTCCGCTCTGTTGTACTTACATCAACCGCACTTCGAGTTTGTCCCTGCTTCCCGAGGAGACGGCCAGCTTCGCATACCGCGAGTCCTCGACTGCCTCGTTCGCAATTTGCTGTTTCGCTCTGTGAGGCACTGATGATGGCAGCCGAAGGCCCCGTGATGCAAGCTGAGCGCGTCCGATCTTGTGTGGTAGCCGAGCAGCTTCCTCGCGATGCGGTCAGAGTTCAGCGGGATTGGAAGTGTTGCCTCGCGTTCCTGAGAGCCGCAAGCATCTCCAACGGAGAGACCACCCCACAGGCCTGCAAGGAAGCCGAGATCACGGTGCGGACGCTCTACCACTGGCGAAAGAAATGCGGCGGGCTGAAGATGGACAAGGCGACGCGACTGAAGGAACTGGAGCTGGCGCTTGGACAAACAGATCCTGCAGGACATGCATGGGCAACGATCTTAGTATATTCGCTCTTTGTTCGCCCATGGCCGGCCATTTGCGTAGGACTGAAGCGGCTGGGAAGAAGCGCCAGACTTGGCGCTTCGTATGCTTGCGATGATGCGGATCCTGATTTTAAGTAATTTGCTTCGACCACGCAGTTGACCCACGTGGGGTATTCCCTGAAGGCACGGTGCGGGGTGCTCAGGCCAGTTCTGGTTCCTTACCCCATTAACAGACACGTCATTAACATGTGCTGTTCTGTCCGGTAGTGAACAGGCGGGTCCGGCAGTGGACACTCGCGGTCGCTCAATCGAGCTGCCGCGAAGACCTATCTTGCTGCCTTTCCATCACTTAGATCCTTCTGAGATGTGGAGGACGAGTTGCCACCAAGTAGCACGATGGACATCGCCCGCCCAGAATTCAAGCGTCAGAAACTCCGCCGCCAGATTGTCTTGGCAGCAATCGGCATAGTGGTCATCGCGGCATTGACGGTCGGAGTCTCGCGGCTGAGGCCGGCAGCTCCGTCGGTCGAGCGAGGCACGGTGTGGACTGACACCGTGAAGCATGGGTCCATGCTGCGGCAAGTGCGGGGACCGGGCTCTCTGGTCCCCACCCAGGAAGCAGTTCGCCAGATTCCCGCCGAGACTGAAGCCACCGTGGTGCGCATCCGCATGCTGCCGGGTTCGCAGGTGAAAGCGGACGCCATTCTTCTGGAAATGAGCAATCCCCAAGTGGAGCAGGCCGCCGTGGACGCACAGTTGCAATTGAAGGCGGCGCAAGCTGGGTACCAGAGCCTGCGGGTGAAGCTCGAGAGCGATCTGATGACGCAGAAAGCCGGCGCCGCAACCGTGAACGCGGACTATAGCCAGGCACAACGACAGGCGGATACGGACAAGGCCCTTTACGACCTCGGAGTGATTTCAGGCTTGGCTTACAAAGCGTCCAAAGGCAAAGCTGACGAACTGACTACCAGAAACGATCTGGAAGGGCAGAGATTGGTGATCAACAAGAAAGCCGTCGAAACTCAATTGGCCCAGGAGCAGGCCAAGATCGACCAGGCGAGAACGCTGGCCGATCTTAAGAAGAAGCAACTGGACGCACTGAAAGTTCGTGCGGGCATTGACGGAGTGCTGGTGGACCTGCCTCTGCAGGTCGGGCAGCATGTTCAGCCCGGAGCAATGCTCGCAAAAGTGGTCGAACCGAATCATCTGATGGCGACATTGAAGATCGCTGAAACCCAGGCCCGGGATGTGCGGGATGGCGAACCGGCCGCGATCGATACGCATAACGGGATCATCAGCGGAACGGTGACGCGGGTCGACCCCGCTGTACAAAACGGAACCGTAACCGTGGACGTCAAACTGACAGGCGAACTGCCCGGGGGGGCACGCCCGGATTTGAGCGTGGATGGAACCATCGACCTGGAACGGCTGGACAATATTCTCTATGTGGGGCGTCCGGCATTTGGGCAGGAAAACAGCACCATCAGTTTGTTCAAGCTGGATGCGGATGGCAAAGAAGCGACGCGCGTCCCCGTGAAGGTTGGACGCGAGTCTGTGAATTCAATTCAGATTTTCGAGGGCCTCCACGAGGGTGAGACCGTCATTCTTTCCGACATGTCCCGTTGGGATAAGACGGACCGCATCCGGCTGGAGTGAAAGACAAAATCAAGGAACGACGAAATCAAGCACATCGAGGGCAGAAGCCATGACCGAAGCAGGGCAGCCGTTGATCCAGATCCAGGAACTGACAAAGGTCTTCTACACCGACGAAATTGAGACTCACGCTCTCTCGGGCGTGCACCTCTCGATTGCCAAGGGGGAGTACGTGGCCATGTCGGGACCTTCGGGTTGCGGCAAGTCCACGTTGCTCTCCATTATCGGGTTGCTCGATACGCCGACCCAGGGACGCTACTCTCTGAACGGCAAGACGGTCGAGAACCTCGATTTCGCCGAGCGTTCGCGCATCCGCAACCAGGAGATCGGGTTCATTTTCCAGAGTTTCAACCTGATTGGCGATCTGACGGTGTATGAAAACGTCGAACTGCCTCTCACCTACCGCCAGAGGATGACTACGCCCGAGCGAAAGAAGCGCGTCATGGAAGCGCTGGAACGTGTGGGCATGGCGCACCGCGTCCGGCACTACCCGTCGCAACTCTCGGGAGGTCAGCAGCAGCGGGTCGCCGTGGCGCGCGCCCTCGGAGGGAAACCCTCCATCCTGCTGGCCGACGAGCCCACCGGAAATCTCGACTCGCGCAACGGCGAAGCGGTGATGGAGTTGCTGCAGAACCTGCATCGCGAGGGAGCGACGATCTGCATGGTGACGCACGATCCGCGCTTTGCTAAGCATGCCCAGCGCGAAGTGCATTTGTTCGACGGCAAAGTCGTGGCCGAAGAAGAACTGCAGAAACTGATGGCGGATGCGCACGCATGACCAGTCTGCTCCAAGACCTTCGCTACGCGCTGCGGCAACTGCGCAAGAGCCCGAGTTTCGCTGCAGTGGCTGTTCTTACGCTCGGGTTGGGGATCGGGGCGAACACCGCAGTTTTCAGTTTTGTGGATGAGTTATGGCTGCACCGTATGCCGGTGCCGAATGCGGAGCGGGTGGTGCGTATCTTCACCAGCAATCCCAGCAGTCAGGGTGAAGTCGAACGCGGATACAGCTCATACCCTGATTTTCAGGATTTGCGCGCCCGCAGTGAGACGCTCGCCGGAGTGGCGGCCCTCGATATGCGCGGTGCATTGGTGGACGACGGTGTATCGAACACTCTGGTGACCGCCGCCGTGGTCTCGACCAATTTCTTCGACGTGATCGAGGCAAAACCGGCGGCGGGCCGTATGTTCACGGAAAGTGAATTCCAAAATGCCCCTGGGTTGTCGGTCGTGCTCAGTTACCCGTTCTGGCAGCGCCAGTTTCATGGAGACGTTTCGTTACCGGGGCGGACGATCCGGGTCGACAGCCAGCTAGTGTTAGTTTTGGGCGTTCTGCCGCGGGGTTTCCGAGGGGCCGATCCGCTCGTGGTGGGAGATCTCTGGATTCCGCTGACAACCTGGCAGCAACTCACGGGGGAGCGTGACAAGCCGACACTCCGCGGCTTTCGTGAATACGAGTTATTCGGACGGTTGCGGGAAGGCGTCGCTCTGCAGCAGGCCGGTGCGGAACTAAGCACGATTGCGGGCGCGCTGGGCAGTGCGCATCCGAAAACCAACAGCGGTCGCAAGATGACGCTGGTTCCGGAGAACCAGACACGAAGCGGAATGGCGGTCATCGGGTTGGCATTGCTGGGTATTGCGGCACTTGTCTTGTTGATCGCCTGTGCCAATGTCGCCGGACTGTTGATGGCGCGGGCCGAGTACCGGCGTAAGGAGATTGCAACGCGGCTCGCGTTGGGCGCGGCACGGGGTCACATAGTGCGCCAGCTTCTCACGGAGACTCTCGTGCTGGCTTCTGGCGGAATTCTGGCAGCGCTCCTCTTCGGACACATCGTGCTCCTGGTGCTACCCAAGCTTCTGCCGCAGAGCAGCTTTCCCATCAGCATCGATGCGCACTTGAACTCGCGAGGCTTCCTCTTCGCATTGGCCGCCGCATTTGCGTCGTTACTCTTTTTTGGATTAGTCCCCGCTCTGCAGGCGTCAAAGGCCGCCCCAGCTGGAGTACTAAAGCAGCCCGGCACGCAGACAGGTGCGGGACGACGTTCGCTGAGAAACCTGCTCGTGGTTGCTCAGGTCACGCTTTCGTTCGTCATGATCGTGAGTGCAGGGTTGCTGGTGCGTTCGGTGATGAAGGCGCTCGATCTCGACCCCGGCTTCAATGCCCACCAGAACATGCTCGTCATGGAACTGGTACCGGACTTCGGGACAAAAAGTGCGCAGGGCAGCACGGCGTTTGTGCGCGAGGCACAACGCCGCCTGGAGGCCTTGCCTGGGGTGACGGCCACGACTACGGCGCTGAGGGTTCCCTTCGGTATGAGTGGCAGCGGGGCGACCCGCAAGGTCTTTACTGCGCAAAGCCTCACGAGTGGAGACGCGGAAGGCGCCAGCATTAACCTCGATTACGTTGGGGACAACTACTTTGCGGTTCTGGGCACGCGGATCCTGCGCGGCCGGCCCATCGTGCAACACGATCTGGACGTGGATGCACATGTGATGGTGACCAACTTCCGCATGGCGAACCGCTTCTGGCCAGGGGAAAATCCCGTGGGCAAGCACGTTCGCCTCGGCCGAGCCGACGGAGACGACTATGAGGTCATCGGTGTCGCTGAAGACGGGAAGTACAACGATGTGCGGGAAGACCAGATGCCCTACATGTTTATCCCTATGGGAAGCGATGAATACGGCGAGCTGGCGTTGGCGGTGAAGACCGGCCCCGACCCGGAGACTCTGGCGCCCGCGGTGAGACGAACACTGCGCGAAATCAATCGCGCAGTGCCGATCTCCAGCATGGTGACACTGCGTGAGCACGTGCGCGAGGCGGTGTACGAACAGAGAGTCATTGCCGGCCTGATTGCCGCTCTGGGCGGTCTGGGCCTGTTGTTGGCCACGGTCGGGATTTACGGGCTCTTGTCGTTCCTGGTTGCTCGCCGCACCCACGAAATCGGAATCCGCCTGGCGCTCGGAGCACGACGCGGAAGAGTATTCCGGTTGGTGATTGGTCACGCGCTGACGCTTACGGGGATTGGATTGGCAGCGGGAGTAGTCGGCGCTGTGTTGGCTGCGCACGCTTTGCGCAGCCTGTTGTTCGGGGTCAGCGCGACAGATGCCTGGGCATTCACCGTCGCAATTGTAGTCCTGGTCGCGGTTGCGTTTCTGGCTGCGCTGGCTCCTGCGTTGACCGCGACCAAGGTCGATCCCATGGTGGCGTTGCGCTACGAGTAGGAGGCTGTGATGACGTGGCTACTCCAGGACGTCCGTTATGCCTTGCGGCAACTTCGCAAGAGC